>SKIE01000118.1 GCA_007116585.1 Wenzhouxiangella sp.
CAATGTCCAAGGCAAAGTTTGAACGCAACAAGCCGCACGTGAATGTTGGCACGATTGGTCACGTTGACCATGGCAAGACGACGCTGACGGCGGCGCTGACCAAGGTGTGTGCGGAAGCGCGGGGCGGTGAGTTCCGTGCCTATGATCAGATTGACAACGCGCCGGAAGAACGCGAGCGCGGTATCACGATTGCCTCGGCGCACGTGGAGTATGAGTCGGACAACCGTCACTATGCTCACGTGGACTGCCCGGGGCACGCTGACTACGTCAAGAACATGATCACGGGTGCCGCGCAGATGGACGGTGCGATCCTGGTCGTGTCGGCCGCTGACGGCCCGATGCCGCAGACGCGCGAGCACATTCTGCTGGCTCGTCAGGTGGGCGTGCCGTTCATCCTGGTCTACCTGAACAAGGCCGACATGGTCGATGACGCCGAGCTGCTGGAGCTGGTCGAGATGGAAGTGCGCGAGTTGCTGAGCGACTACGACTTCCCGGGCGACGACACCCCGATCATCACCGGATCGGCGCTCAAGGCGCTGGAAGGCGACGAGAGCGAGATTGGCGCGCCGTCGATTCTGAAGCTGGTTGAGGCGCTGGACGAGTACGTGCCGGAGCCGGAGCGTGACCTGGACAAGGCCTTCCTGATGCCGATCGAGGACGTGTTCTCGATTTCGGGCCGCGGTACGGTGGTGACCGGGCGCGTGGAGCGCGGGATTGTCAAGGTGGGCGACGAGATCGAGATTGTCGGCATCAAGGACACGACCAAGACCACGTGCACGGGCGTGGAGATGTTCCGCAAGTTGCTCGACCAGGGCCAGGCCGGCGACAACGTGGGCGTGTTGCTGCGCGGCACCAAGCGTGACGACGTTGAGCGTGGTCAGGTGCTGGCCAAGCCGGGATCGATCACGCCGCACACCAAGTTTGAAGCGGAAGTCTACGTTCTGAGCAAGGAAGAAGGCGGTCGTCACACACCCTTTTTCAAGGGCTACCGCCCGCAGTTTTACTTCCGGACCACGGACGTGACCGGATCGGTGGAACTGCCGGAAGGTGTGGAGATGGTGATGCCTGGTGACAACGTGCAGATGCAGGTGGAACTGATCGCGCCGATCGCGATGGAAGAAGGCCTGCGTTTTGCCATTCGCGAAGGTGGCCGCACGGTCGGCGCCGGCGTGGTTGCCAAGATTCACGAGTAAGTTGACGAGCGTTCAGGGTTCAGTTTTTCAGGGTTCAGGGATGGTTTTCCTGAACCCTGGGCACTGAACCCTGAACCCGATTTTTAAAGGCGAGTAGCTCAACTGGCAGAGCAGCGGTCTCCAAAACCGCAGGTTGGGGGTTCGAGTCCCTCCTCGCCTGCCACTTCCTGATACACGGACGTTATGGCAGCCGAAAAGTCATCACCGCGCGACAACATGTTCTGGGCCGCCGGTCTGCTGGTACTGCTGGCCGGTGTGGTCGGCTTTTTTCACTTTGCCGGCGAGGTCATCACGCTGTACCGCACCCTCGGGCTGTTGGCCTCGCTGGTCGTGGCCGGCTTCATCGTGGGCCGGACCGAGCGCGGGCGCGAGATGTTCGGCTTTGTGCGCGAGGCAGACGTGGAGCGGCGCAAGGTGGTCTGGCCGACGCGGCAGGAAACCCTGCAGACGACGCTGATCGTGCTGGTGATTACCGTCATCGTGGCCATTTTGCTGTTTTTGATGGATTCCCTGTTCGGCTGGATGGTGCGGCGGCTGATCGGTGCGGCCGGAGGTTCATGATGTCCAAGCAGTGGTACGTGGTACACGCCTTCTCGGGTTTCGAGAAGCAGGTCATGAAATCGCTCAAGGAGCGCGTCGAGCGCGCCGGCATGGAAGATCACTTCGGTGAAATTCTCGTGCCCACCGAAGAAGTGGTGGAAATGAAAAAAGGCGTCAAGCGGCGGAGCGAACGAAAGTTCTTCCCCGGTTACGTGCTCGTCGAAATGGACATGAACGAAGACACCTGGCACCTGGTCAAGGATGTGCCCAAGGTGATGGGCTTCATCGGTGGTCGTCAGGACCGTCCGGCGCCGATCAGCAAGCGCGAGGCAGACGCCATTCTGCAGCGGGTAGCCGAGGGGGTCGACAAGCCGCGGCCGAAGGTGCTGTTCGAGCCGGGTGAAATGGTTCGGGTCATTGATGGCCCGTTCAATGATTTCAGTGGTGTGGTCGAAGAGATCAACTACGAAAAGAGCCGGTTGCGGGTGGCTGTGTCGATCTTTGGCCGCTCGACGCCGGTCGAACTCGACTTCCAGCAAGTCGAAAAACTGTAATACCGGCGCACCTGTCCCCAGCGCTCAGCGCTGGTGCAGGTTGTCCGGTTTAATCCAAACACGGGGAGCCGCAAGTGGATGCTTCGGCGCTTGAACCCGAGGAGAAGTAGCAAGATGGCCAAGAAAGTCACCGCCTACATCAAGCTGCAGGTGCCTGCCGGGCAGGCCAACCCGAGTCCGCCGGTCGGTCCGGCACTGGGTCAGCATGGTGTCAACATCATGGAGTTCTGCAAGGCGTTCAACGCTCAGACCCAGTCCACCGAGCAGGGCTTGCCGCTGCCGGTGGTCATTACCGTCTACAGCGATCGTAGCTTCACCTTTGTCACCAAGACACCGCCGGCCGCTGTTCTGCTCAAGAAAGCCGCCAAGATCCCCAAGGGAAGCGGCGAGCCCAACACCAGGAAAGTTGGCACTGTGACCCGCGATCAGCTCGAAGAAATTGCCCGCATGAAGGAGCCGGATCTCACGGCAGCCGACATGGACGCGGCGGTGCGCACCATTGCCGGTAGCGCCCGCAGCATGGGCCTGAACGTGGAAGGAGTCGAATAATGGCCAGAAGCAAACGATTGCGGGCAATTCGCGAAAAGCTCGAGCCCGGCAAGCTGTATCCGATTGACGAGGCGCTGGATCTGCTCAAGTCCAGCAGCCAGCTCAAGTTTACCGAGTCGGTCGATGTCGCGATCCGCCTGGGCGTGGATCCCCGCAAGTCTGATCAGGTTGTTCGCGGCGCCATCGTGCTCCCGAACGGGACCGGCAAGTCGGTTCGGGTGGCGGTTTTCGCCCAGGGCGAAAATGCCGACAAGGCCACGACCGCGGGTGCCGACATAGTGGGCTTTGAAGACCTGGCCGAGACCATCAAGGGCGGCCAGATCGACTTCGATGTGTGTATTGCCACGCCGGATGCAATGCGTGTGGTGGGTCGTCTGGGCACCATCCTGGGTCCGCGCGGCCTGATGCCCAACCCCAAGGTGGGAACGGTCACCACTGATGTGGAGGCCGCGGTCCGCAACGCCAAGGCGGGTCAGGTCCAGTTCCGTACCGACAAGGCTGGCATCATTCACAGCACCATCGGCAAGGCAAGCTTCGAGACAGATGATCTCAAGGGCAATCTGAGCGCCCTGATCAACGAGCTGGTCAAGATCAAGCCGCCTGCTGCCAAGGGCCAGTACCTGAAGAAGGTCGCAGTGTCGACCACCATGGGGCCTGGTGTGACGGTGGATACGGGAACGCTCGGACTGTAAGGCCGAGAGGTTCAGGTTTTTTAGGAAAACAAGACTACGGAGGAGCACTGGGAAGCGGAATTGGTGGAACAGATCAGGTTTGAAAAGTCATGCCTGAACGCTGAATCCCCGAAACCTCAACCCTCAGTACTTCTCCCGGGCGATCGCTTCGATGTTTGAAGCGCCCGTCCAAGACCGCGGGTCACGGCTGCTGGAGGACCAGCAGCCGCGGTAATGGTGGCAACACCGCCCGCGCAGATGGTGTCGCCCGTCAAGTTTGGGCTGACCTTTTCGGTCAGTGTAAACGAAACGGCCACCAGTGGGTCCGGGATTGTTTTGTGCAATTCCCGGAAATGGTAAGAGCAGTCAGCAGTCGGGGCTGTTTCATCTCAACGGAGGTAGCCAATGGCGCTTACTTTGGAGCAGAAAAAGGCAGTGGTGGCTGAAGTGGCCGAAGTGGCCAAGACAGCACATTCCGCTGTTGCTGCCGAGTATCGCGGCATCACCGTCGGGCAGATGACGGATTTGCGTGTCAAGGCACGCAAGGAAGGCGTCTACCTGAAGGTCGCCAAGAACACGCTGGTCAAGCGTGCCGTTGAGGGTACTGACTTTGAATGCATGTCCGGCGAACTGTCCGGACCGTTGCTGTTCGCGTTCTCGATCGAGGATCCGGGCGCAGCGGCGCGGTTGGTGAAGGATTTCGCCAAGGAAAACGATCGTCTCGTTCCGAAGCTGGTTTCGGTCGGCGCTCAGTTGTTCGATCACAGCGAACTCGAGCGTTTGTCGAAACTGCCGACGCGGGATCAGGCGATTGCCATGCTGATGGGCGTGATGAAGGCGCCGATCGAGAAGTTTGTTCGTACCCTCGCCGAGCCACACACCAAGCTTGTTCGGACTGTCGCGGCCGTTCGCGACAGCAAGCAAGCGGCTTGACCTGCTAGAACCATTTATACGTCCAGACTGAGGCGGCCCCGTGCAGCCGAAGTCTTTTCAAAACATTTGTAGGAGTTACACGAAAATGGCCGTTTCGAAAGAAGACATTCTTGAAACTATCTCGAACATGAGCGTCATGGAGGTCGTAGACCTGATTGAAGCCATGGAAGAAAAATTCGGCGTCTCTGCCGCTGCACCGGTCGCGGTTGCTGCTGGTCCGGCGGCCGGTGGCGAAGCCGCTGCAGCTGAAGAGCAGACCGAATTCGACGTCGTCCTGGCAAGCTTTGGTTCAAACAAGGTGTCCGTGATCAAGGCCGTGCGCGGCATCACCGGTCTGGGTCTGAAAGAAGCCAAGGACCTGGTCGAAGGTGCGCCGGCGCCGATCAAGGAAGGCGCGTCCAAGGACGAGGCCGAAGACATCAAGAAGCAGCTGGAAGAAGCAGGCGCGACCGTCGAGGTCAAGTAAGTCTGTTGCTGTCGCAAGCGACGGACTGGTTCAGGCTGGGCAGCCCCTGAGGTTGCCCGGCCTGAGCTTGTTGTTGGCTCGCAGCAAAGCGAAAAAACCGAGGTGTATTCCGGGTCCCTCGGTAAAGATTGTAACCAGACCCGGTCGGTTTGCAACATCAGGTGGGTAACACGCTCATGAGCTACTCCTTCACGGAAAAGAAGCGCATTCGCAAGGATTTCGGCAAGCACCCGCAGGTTCTTGAGGTGCCGTTCCTGCTTTCGACACAGATCGACTCCTACCGGCAGTTCCTGCAGGTTGATGTGGCCGAAAAACAGCGTCAGGAAATTGGTCTGCACGGGGCCCTGTCATCGGTCTTTCCGATTCAGAGCTACTCGGGCAATGCCGCGCTGGAGTACGTCAATTACCGCCTCGGTGAGCCGGAGTTTGACGTTACCGAATGCAAGCTGCGGGGTATGAGCTACGGCGCGCCGCTGCGCGTAACCGTGCGCCTGGTGATCTACGACAAGGACTCGCCGGCCCGCAACAAGAAAGTCAAAAACGTGATCGAGCAGGACGTCTACATGGGCGACCTGCCGCTGATGACCGACACGGGGACGTTCATCGTCAACGGCACCGAGCGGGTCATTGTCAACCAGATGCATCGATCGCCGGGCGTGTTTTTCGATCATGACCGCGGCAAGACCCATTCGTCCGGCAAGCTGCTGTTTTCGGCCCGAGTGATTCCCTATCGCGGGTCATGGCTGGACTTCGAGTTTGACCCCAAGGATTGTGTGTTCACCCGAATCGACCGTCGGCGCAAGCTGCCGGTGACCATCCTGCTCCGTGCCATGGGCATGGAGGACGAGGCGATTCTGGATTTCTTCTTTGAGAAGACCAAGGTCACCCTGCGCAAGAGCGACGCCAAGATCGACCTGGTGCCGCAGCGTCTGCGCGGCGAAAGCGCATTGTTCGATATTGCCGACAAGGACGGCAATGTGATTGTCGAGCGCGACCGCCGCGTGACTGCGCGCCATGTCAAGATGATCGAAAAAGCCGGCGTCACCACGCTGGATGTCCCCGATGATTACCTGATCGGCAAGATTCTGGCCCAGAATGTGGTTGATACCGAAACCGGCGAGTTGGTCGCCCGGGCCAACGATGAAATCACCGAGGAAGTCCTAGGTACGCTGCGCGAGGCCAAGATCAAGAAGTTCGAGGTGCTCTACGTCAACGATCTCGATCAGGGGCCGTACATCTCCAACACCCTGCGGATTGATCCGACCAGCAACGAGCTTGAGGCGCTGTGGGAGATCTACAAGATGATGCGCCCGGGCGAGCCGCCGACCAAGGAAGCCGCCCAGAACCTGTTCAACAACCTGTTTTTCACCGCCGAGCGCTACGACCTGTCCTCGGTCGGTCGAATGAAGTTCAACCGTCGCGTCGGGCGCAAGGAAATCACCGGTCCCGGCGTGCTGGATCGTGAGGATATCCTGTCGGTACTTAGGGTGCTGATTGATATCCGTAACGGCAACGGTACGGTCGATGACATCGATCACCTGGGCAACCGGCGCGTCCGCTCGGTCGGGGAGATGGCCGAAAACGTGTTCCGGATCGGTCTGGTGCGCGTTGAGCGCGCGGTGCGTGAGCGCCTGAGTGTGGCTGAAAGCGAAGGCCTGGCGCCGCAGGATCTGATCAACGCCAAGCCGGTAGCCGCCGCGGTCAAGGAGTTTTTCGGCTCCTCGCAGCTGTCGCAGTTCATGGACCAGAACAACCCCTTGTCGGAAGTGACCCACAAGCGCCGGGTCTCGGCGCTCGGCCCTGGTGGCCTGACCCGGGAGCGGGCTGGTTTCGAGGTCCGCGACGTGCATCCGACGCATTACGGTCGACTGTGCCCGATTGAAACGCCGGAAGGCCCGAACATCGGCCTGATCAACTCGCTGGCCTGCTACAGCCGCACCAATCAGTACGGCTTCCTGGAAACGGCGTACCGGAAGGTGCGCGACGGCCAGGTCACCGATGAAGTCGAATACCTGTCGGCGATCGAGGAGGGCGAGTATGTGATCGCCCAGGCCAACGCGGACCTGGATGACCAGGGTCGTTTCGTCGATGAACTGATTCCCTGCCGCCACCTGGGTGAATTCGCCCTGCAGCAGCCCGACGCCATCCAGTACATGGACGTCTCACCGCGCCAGATCGTCTCGGTAGCCGCCTCGCTGGTGCCCTTCCTGGAGCACGACGACGCCAACCGGGCCCTGATGGGTTCGAACATGCAGCGCCAGGCCGTGCCCACGCTGCGCGTCGACAAGCCGCTGGTCGGTACCGGCATGGAGCGCGTGGTCGCAACCGATTCCGGCGTGACCACCGTCGCCCTGCGTGGCGGCGTGGTCGATCAGGTCGATGCCGGCAGAATCGTGGTTCGGGCCAACGAAGACGAAGTCGGTGAAGACGATCCAGGCGTGGATATCTACAACCTGACCAAGTACACCCGTTCGAACCAGAACACGTGCATGAACCAGCGTCCGCTGGTCAGGGTGGGTGACGTGGTCCAGAAGCGGGACGTGCTCGCCGACGGCCCGTCGACCGACCTGGGCGAGCTGGCGCTCGGTCAGAACATGCTGGTCGCGTTCATGCCCTGGAATGGCTACAACTTCGAGGACTCCATTCTCATCTCTGAGCGCGTGGTTCAGGAAGATCGCTTCACCTCGATCCATATCGAGGAACTGACCTGTGTGGCCCGTGACACCAAGCTGGGCACGGAAGAAATTTCGGCCGACATCCCGAACGTGGGTGAGTCGACCCTGAACAAGCTCGACGAGGCCGGCATCGTGTTCATCGGTGCCGAGGTCAA
>SKIE01000317.1 GCA_007116585.1 Wenzhouxiangella sp.
CCCTTGCGCCGGGTCATGTCGCGCGCCTTGCGCGCAGCCTCTCGCGCCCGCGCGGCCTCGACCACCTTGCCCGTGATCATCTTGGCGTCGTTCGGGTTTTCCAGCAGGAAATCCCGCAAATACTCGCCCACGACCGATTCCACCGCCGGTTTGACGTCCGACGAGACCAGCTTGTCTTTGGTCTGCGACGAAAATTTCGGGTCCGGTACCTTGACCGACAGCACCGCAATCAGCCCTTCCCGGCAGTCATCGCCCGTGGTCTGGACCTTGGATTTCTTCGCGATGCCAGATTCTTCGATATAAGCGTTAAGCGTGCGGGTGAGTGCCGCGCGAAAACCAGCCAGGTGGGTGCCGCCGTCGCGCTGCGGAATGGTGTTGGTGAAACAGAACACGCTTTCCTGGTAGGCATCGGTCCACTGCAGCGCCGCCTCAACCACAATGCCGTCCGACTCGGCCTGTAAATGCAGCGCGTTCGGGTGCAGCGGCGTCTTCTTCTCACTCAGGTGCTGCACAAACGACCGAATGCCGCCTTCGTAGCAGAATCGATCGGACTTGCCGGAGCGCTCGTCGCGCAGATTGATGGCAATACCGGAATTGAGGAAACTCAGCTCGCGCAGGCGCTTGGCGAGAATGTCATAGTGAAACTCGATGTCGGAAAACGTGTCGCGGCTGGGCAGGAAACGGATCGTGGTCCCGGTTTGCTCGCAAGGGTCGGTAGCACGCAGCGGCGCTTCAGGAACACCATCGAGATAGGTCTGGACCCAGCGCTTGCCCTGCCGATCAATAATCAACTCCAATCGCTCTGACAAGGCGTTGACGACCGAAACCCCCACACCGTGGAGACCGCCGGACACTTTGTAGGAATTGTCATCAAACTTGCCGCCCGCGTGCAGGACGGTCATGATCACTTCGGCGGCCGACCGACCCTCTTCCTCGTGCAAATCCACCGGGATACCACGCCCGTTGTCCGACACGCTGACCATGCCGTCATCGTGGAGCACGACGCTGATGTCGTCGCAGTGACCCGCCAGGGCCTCATCGATGGAGTTGTCGACCACCTCGAAGACCATGTGGTGCAGGCCGGTGCCGTCATCGGTATCGCCGATGTACATGCCCGGGCGCTTGCGGACCGCGTCAAGCCCCTTGAGAACCTTGATACTGCCAGAGCCGTAGGTGTCTTCGGTCATTGGAATTCCGCGTTGAGTAACTGCGGAATTATACCATTGGCTTGATTTCGCCCTGTTCCACGTGGAACACCGCTGCTGAGCGCGGACAGTCGGTGGTAGAAGTCACCCAGGCCTGCACCGGCCGCGCTTCAACCCAGTCCAGCACAAGGCCGAGATGACGCTCATCCAGCTCAGAGACTGGGTCATCCAGCAACAGCATCGGCGCCTGCGCTCCGCCGGCCACCAGTGTCTCAAGCTGGCTCAACAACAGCAACAAGGCCACCAGCTTCTGCTGGCCCCGCGACAGCTCCTGAGCAGCAGGCCGACCAGAGCACAGGATCACCATCTCGGCCCGGTGTGGACCCTGCCGGGTAAAACCCAGCTCCCGGTCACGGTCGCTGGCGCTCGCCAAGCTCTGCAACAGCGAAAGGTCGGCGGGGTGACCAGGACGAAATTTCAGCGCCACAGGGCCGGGCAACGCCAGCCCCAACTCCACTGCCAGACCGCTGACCGTGGGCCCAAGACGTTCAACGCACTTATTGCGTAGCTGCGTCATGCGATCACCAGCCGTGGCCATCGGCTGATCAATGGCTCGCAACAAGGCGTGATCAGCACCGGATTTCAGTGCCGCGTTGCGCTGGCGCAGCAATCGGGAGTAGCGTTGCCAGGTCGCGAGGTAATCTGGTTCCACGTGGAACAATTGCCAGTCCAGGTACTGGCGACGGTGTTCGGGCCCACCGTCGATCAGCCTGTGACTGTCGGGCTGCATCAACACCAGCGGCAGACTGGCGGCGAACTGGCTCAGGCGCCGGCAATCCTTCCCGTCAATTCGGCCGCGCCAGGTCGAAGCGGACCGCTCCATCCCCAGCATCCGACCGTCCGACTGCCGACGCGCCACGACCTGGAGCTGGTCACGACCATGCTGAATCACGGAAGTAATCCGGTGCGATCGGAAGGAGCGACCCCGCGCCAACACAACGATCGCTTCAAGAACGCTGGTCTTGCCGGCCCCGTTCAGCCCCCGAAACCAGTTCAAACCAGGCCCGGGCGCGACCTCCGCAGGAGCCAGGTTGCGGACGCCGGACAAATGCAGGCGATCCAAGCTCATCGTGGCCTATGGCGTTGCTCTTCGCGGCGAGACGGGACCGCCGCGGTCGCGATCAAAGCTTGAGCGGCATCACCACCTGCCGCACCGCTTCGTTGTCGGTCGCGGTCACCAGGCACGAGCTGTTGGCGTCGCGCAACGCCAAGCGCACCTGCTCGCCGTCGATCGAACCGAGCGCATCCAGCAGATAGTTCACGTTGAAACCGACTTTCAGCTCTTCATACGTGTGCTCGGCCTCGATCTCCTCGGTGGCCTCTTCCTGCTGCGGGTTGTGAGCCACGATGCGCAAAAGCCCGGGCGTCATTTCCAGACGGACGCCGCGATATTTTTCGTTCGAGAGAATCGCCGCTCGCTGCAGCGCCTGCACAAACACCGCCCGATCAGCCACCAGCGACTGATCCGTGGCCATGGGCACCACCGCCTCATAATCCGGAAACCTCCCGTCAATCAGCTTGGTCGTCATCACAATCCGGTCCCGGTCAACACGCAGAAAACCCTGACCCACCACCAGATTGAGCGGATCATCACTGTCTTCCAGAATGCGGTTGAGTTCCATTACCCCCTTCCGCGGGACGATCAGACTGCGCACGTCCCCGCTCACCGGCGCCTCGATCTCCGACAGCGCCAGACGATGCCCATCAGTGGACACCGACCGAACCATGCCCTCGCGAAACTCCAGCAGCAGACCGTTCAGGTAATGGCGAACATCCTGATGCGCCATGGCGAAGCTGGTCTTTTCCAGCAGCCAGCGCAACCGACCCTGAAGCACCTCATAGGTCTGCAGGCTTTCAGCCTGGTCGCTGGCAGGAAACTCGGTGGCCGGCAAGGTTGCCAGGGTAAAGCGACTGCGGCCGGCATGCAGGGCCAGCTTGTCCTGATTCAGCTGCACGTTGATCTGAACGCCTTCGGGCAGGGCGCGACAGATATCCACGAGTTTGCGCGCCGGCACGGTAATACTGCCTGTCTGCGCCACTTCGGCCCGCGCCCTGGCAATCAACTCGACCTCCATGTCGGTGCCGGTAATCCGCAAGCCTGAGTCCACCGCCTCAATCAGAAAGTTGGCCAGGACGGGCAGCGTTTGCCGCCGCTCGACTACGTTGACCACCTGGGCAATTGGCGCCAGCAACGCTTCACGCTGAATCGAAAATTTCATTACGGCTCCTTGCTGATCCCATTTCGGCCAGGTGACCAAGTCACGGGACTATTGGTTTTTGTTTAAAAAGAAAAAGAACTGTAGTAATAGGGCCTGTGGGCTCTGTGTACAGCCAACTAATCTCTTTGCAATCAATAACATACACAAGCTTAAAATAAATAACAAGTCAGGCTGAAGGCTGTGGGGTAAATGTGGATAAGTTCCCATGCTTCAATTATCCACAGCTTGACCACGGCTTGTCGCCACCCTCAGGTGGATAACTCCCGCGTCAGACGCGCTCTTTCTTCCCGCAGCCGCCCGTCGGTGTCGCACAAACTCTCGATTTTACGACAGGCGTGAAGCACCGTCGTATGGTCACGACCGCCGAAGGCAGAGCCGATTTCCGGCAGCGAGTGCTCGGTCAGCGTTTTGGCCAGAAACATGGCCATCTGGCGCGGCCGGGCAATGGATCGCGTGCGTCGCTTCGACAGCAAATCGGCCACTCGCAGTTGATAGAAGTCGGCCACGGTCTTTTGGATATTCTCGATCGTGATCAGGCGATCGTGTACCGCCAGCACGTCACGCAGAATTTCCTGGGTGTAGTCCAGGTCGATCGCCCTTCCCGAAAAACGAGCGTTGGCAATCAGTGAATTGAGCGCGCCCTCGAGGTCCCGCACGTTTGAGCGCATGCGCTTGGCGATCAGAAAGGCGACCTCTTCATCCAGATCCAACTCACGCTCGGCCGCCTTCTTCTGCAGAATCGCCACCCGAGTTTCAAAGTCAGGCGGCTCGATCGATACCGTCAACCCCCAGCCGAAGCGTGAGCGCAGGCGTGACTCGATGCCGTCGACTTCCTTGGGGTAGCGGTCACAGGTCAGGATGATCTGCTGGCGGGACTCCAGCAGGCTGTTGAAGGTATGGAAAAACTCTTCCTGTGATCTGTCCTTGCCAGCGAAGAACTGAATATCGTCGATCAGCAGTGTGTCGACCGTGCGATAGCGGCGCTTGAATTGATCGATCCGGTCCCGGCGCAGGGCCTGAATCATTTCAGAGACAAACTTCTCGGAGTGCAGATAGAGAATCTGCGCCTCCGGATTGGCCTCGGCGATGAACTGGCCGGCCGCATGCAGCAGATGGGTCTTGCCCAGCCCGGTAGAGCCGTAAAGCAGCAGCGGGTTGTAGGCCGTGCCCGGACTGTTGGCGACCTGGCGCGCCGCGGCGAAGGCCAGTTCGTTGGATTTACCCAGCACGAAATTCCGGAATTGGTAGCGGTCGTCGAGCCCGGTGGGTTCACGCTTCGGTGGACGACCGCGCGCGCTCGGCGCCGAGCGCGGCCCGGCATCGACTTCGACCGTGACGGCATCCCGTTCAAAGCCCTGCCCGGCCAGGAAGTCCCGGATCATGCTCAGATACTGCGCCTGAACCTGGTCGCGGACAAAATCGTTGGGCGCGCTGAGACGAAATCCACCCACTTCCTGGCCGCCGGGCTGGAGCGGCCTGAGCCAGGTGTTGAGCTCGTCAAGCGGGACTTGGCGCTCAAGGCGTTCCAGGCAGCGCTGCCAGAGATCGGCGGTGGATTTGGGCGTGGCGGCCTTGTTCATGCAACTCCGGGCTTGATGATCACGAAAGACATTGACTACGAGGCGCGCGAAACGCTATCCTTGACGTCTTTTGTTGCGCATTTGTGCCCGCCAGCTCGGCAGGCGATGCTTGCGCAATATCTTACCTATTTGTAGAGTCGGCAGGTTTTCTCAAGGACAGTCCCATGAAGCGCACTTTTCAACCCAGCAGAATCAAGCGTGCCCGTCGGCACGGTTTCCGAGCCCGGATGGCCACCCGTTCAGGACGTGCCATCATCAATGCACGCCGGGCCAAAGGCCGCAAGCGTCTGGCGGCGTCGAACAGCCGTTGAGGTCTTGGGCTCACAGCAGGGTCTTCCGCGCGAAGCGCGCCTGCTGACCGGCGCTGAATTCCGGCGTGTGTTCGAGGCCCGGCGGGTTCACGCCAACGCCTGGTTTCGAGTGCACTACGCACCGTCGGAGCAGGCTCGGCTGGGCATGGCCGTTTCGCGCAAAGTCTCGTCCCGGGCCGTGGTCCGCAATCGAATCCGGCGCCAGATTCGCGAAAGCTTTCGTTTGACGCGCTTAAGCCTGGTCGCCATGGACTATGTGGTTGTGGCCCGCCCGAGCGCGGCGGAACTCGACCGGACACGCCTGCGCGGCGCGCTGGAACAACTTTGGCAGCGGTTTATCTGACAGCATGAACACTCGGACCTTTTTCCTCATAATGCTCAGCATTCTGGGCTTTTTTCTGTTCCTGGAATGGCAGCGCGAATACTCTGCGCCGCCACGGCCTGCGGCTGAGAGCGAGGAAACGGATGCCGTTTTTGACGAGTCGTCTGAAACCGCACCGCCCAGCGCGGCCGATCTGCCTGAACTGCCCACCCTGCAGGAAACACCCAGTGATGAGACGGGTGCTCCGGCCGAGCCGGAGTTTCGCGCCAGTCGCCGTGTTGAGGTCGTCACCGACGTGCTGGCGGTGGATATCGACGCCAACGGTGGCACCCTGGTCGATCTACGCCTGAAGGATTTCCCCGTATCGGTCGATCAACCCGACGTCCCGTTCGTGCTGTTGATCGAGGAACTGCCGCAGTTATTCGTCGCCCAGGCCGGCCTGTTGGCCGACGGACTGCCCGCCCCCAATCACACCAGCCGCTGGGAATTCGAGCGCGACTTTTACGAGCTTGCCGAAGGCCAGGACCGGCTGGAGGTTCCGCTGACCTGGCGCCATGAATCCGGCCTCGAGGTCATCGCGACGTGGATTTTCCACCGCGCCGACTACGTGATTGATCTCGAATTCGAGGTTCGCAACCGCTCCGAAGTGGACTGGCGCGGCGCGCGCTATGTGCAGCTGCAGCGCACTGAACCGGATTTCAGCGATTCGGGCCCGGCTTTCACCAACCCGGAACGCTTCAGCTACAACGGCGCGGCCTGGTTCAGCCCGGCCGACGGCATGCGAAAGCTGTCGTTTTCCGACATCCAGTCGCGCAACCATGCCGAAACCTTCGACGGTGGCTGGGCAGCCTTCATTCAGCATTACTTTCTCGCCGCCTGGATTCCGCCTGAGGAACAGACGCACCGTTTCACGACCCGGTTCGTGTCCGGTGATCGACTGCCGCGCTTTGTCGTTGCCGCCACCTCGCCGCAGGTGACTGTTGCGCCCGGTGACAGCCATCGCTTTACGGCTCGCTTGTATGCCGGGCCCAAGCTGCAGAACCGTCTGAATGAAGTGGCCGATGGCCTCGTGCTGACCGTTGACTACCGCTGGTTCCGCATTCTGTCCCAGCCCCTGTTCTGGGCCCTGGACAAGATTCACGTGGTGATCGGGCACTGGGGCTGGTCGATTGTGGTGCTCACACTGCTGATCAAGCTGGTGTTCTACAAGCTGACCGAAGCCCAGTTCCGTTCCATGGGCAAGCTCCGGAAACTGCAGCCACGCATCCAGCAGCTGAAGGAACGCTACGGCGATGACCGGCAGAAGTTCGGTCAGGCCATGATGGATATCTACAAGAAGGAAAAGGTCAACCCGCTCGGCGGCTGCCTGCCCATCCTGGTTCAGATTCCGATCTTCATTTCGCTGTACTGGGTGTTGCTGGAATCGGTGGAATTGCGCCAGACCAGCTTCCTGTGGGTCCCGGACCTGAGCCGGCCCGACCCGTATTTCATCCTGCCGGTCTTGAACGGCATCTTCATGATCATTACGCAGCGTCTCATGCCGACTGCCGGCATGGACCCGATGCAGCGCAAGATCATGATGTGGCTGCCGGTGGTGTTCGCATTCCTGTTCGCCCTGTTCCCGGCCGGCCTGGTGCTGTACTGGGCGACCAACGCCGGCGTGTCGCTGGCCCAGCAGGCCTACATTCTGAAGAGGCTTGAGCGCGAAGGCTGACACCATCTGCGCCATCGCCACGCCGCCCGGACGCGGCGGCGTGGGCGTGGTTCGATTGTCGGGCCCGGACAGCTTTGATATCGCGCGGCGCCTGACCGGCCCCCTGCCATCTGAAAGAACCGCCGGCCTGCGCCGCTTTCGCAACGCCGATGGCGAGGTTGTGGACGAAGGCCTGGTGCTGTGCTTTGCCGGCCCGGCTTCGTTTACCGGTGAAGACGTGGTTGAGCTCCAGGCACATGGCTCGCCCGTGGTGCTGCAGATGCTGCTGGCGGCCTGCGCTGCCGCCGGCGCCCGGCGGGCCGGGCCCGGTGAATTCTCCCAGCGCGCTTTTCTGAACGATCGAATGGATCTGGCCCAGGCCGAAGCCGTGGCCGATCTGATTTC
>SKIE01000227.1 GCA_007116585.1 Wenzhouxiangella sp.
CCCAGCGGCGGGGCGTCGTTATAGACATCCCAGCGCTCGTCGGACCATGAACCGGGGGTGAAATCGCGCGCAACGTGGTCAAACTGAACCTGGTCGGGGTCATAGTCCATGTGGCAGCCGTGACACTGCGGCGCCCACTGGGTGTGGCAGGTTGAGCAGGTCAGACGGTCATGGTGTCCGTCATTCGGGTGGCTGGCCTGGGTCATTGGGGGGATCGGCAGGCTGCCGCCTTCCACTTTCCGATGCAGCAGCTTGCTGCCGTCCGCCTGGACTTCGATATGCCACAGCGGGGTGCCGCGGCGCTCGGTGACCAGGAACTGGCGCTCGTCGTCGCGCTCGAAGGGCAGCCGCGCAATTTGTGCCCGCAGGTCGGATGGCCACTCCGCTTCGGTGATTCGTGCGTTCTGATTGTTGTGGCAGTCGGTGCACTGGATGTCCACCGCCTTGGAACCGTGACTGAAGTGGCCTGTCGGCCCCATGACATCGCGCGTGGTGTGGCAGTCGATGCAGCCTAGGCCGGCGGCATGGTGCACATCTTCTGCAATCATCTCCACCAGGCGGCCGTCCGGCAGGTGGTAGAGCGGGTGCGGATGGTTTTGCTCAAGGACGTGCGCATCGACTTCGGCCAGGCCCGCGTAGTTCAGCGCGATGCGACCGGAGCGTGAATGACAGCCAGCGCAGCTTTGGTCACTGACCGTGGCAGACAGGGCAGGGTGGCTCTGGTCGCGTTGGCTGACATGCGGGGCATGGCAGGCCAGGCAGCCGCCGCCGCGGCTGCCCAGCGGATGCTCGGTAGTCATCTGATGTTGCGGCTGGCCGAGATGGCAGCTGGCGCAGTGCTTGCGCAGAATCGAGTCGGCTACGCTGTCGCCGAGGCTGTCGAGACGGCCATCGCCCTGGTCTGGTCGGTCCTGCTCGCCCAGAGTGAAGCGGGTGACGTTGACCATGCCCTGGCCGCTGTGCATCAGACCTTGGACTACGTGACGGGTTTCGTCAATGTGGCAGCTGCCGCAGGTCGCTTCAGCATTATCCAGCCAGCCGGGATGCGCCACCATGCCGGCATGCGCCTGATCAGTCTCTTCTGCCTCGGCATCACCGAGATGACAGGCTTGGCACTGGGTGCTGAGAAAGGCGTGCGGATCACTGGCAGCCGGCAGATGCGCCTCATGGCAGTCAACACAGGCTGCTTCAGTCAAGCCAGCCCCGGCGAAGAAAAAAAAGCCGGCCCAGAAGGCCGGCTTGATCCATTGGTTCACTTACTTAGACCTGTCAAAGCAGAGGTTTTAGCAGCCCTCGCCGATCAGCAGGCGGCGACGCGGAGCCGGCTCGTCTTCGGCTGGTGCTTCCTCGGCTTCGGCGGCGGCCAACTCGAAGTCGATGCCCACGCCAAGCCCGAACTGCAGGCCGAGACCGTGCGGGTCGTCGACCTGCGGGGTTGGCGCTGCTGCAGCCGGTGCTGCTGGGCTCAGCCCCAGTGCAGCTGCCCGATCCCGGCCGGTCGGTGCGGCGGCCGCGCCAGCATGAAAATGCTGGGCCAGCGCTTCACGCTGCGCTGCATCAAGCACTGGTTCCTGCCCGGGCAGTTCGTGCGCCGGATCGCTGGTGTAGGCAAACCAGGCGTCGAATCCACCCTGAAGCGCTACGGCGTTGATGCCCTGAACCTGCAGCAGCGCGCTGGCCTGGGCGGCGGTCACACCGTCCGAGCTGTAGAGCACGAGTTGGCGCTGCCCGGCCAGATCGCGGGCTCGATCAGCTCGAATGATTTCGTTCAGTGAGACGCTGTGGGCTGATGGAATATGGCCGTCCTCGAATTCGATGACCGGTCGCACATCAACCAGGCGCAGATCGCCCTGATCCTCAATCAGCCGCTGAGACAGGGTCGGCACCGAGATCGTGGCCTCACCGCGAGCAATGGATGATCCGACTCGCTCTAGCTCGCCTGAGCTCAGGCCATCACTTGGGGCACAGGCGGTCAGACCCAAGCCGAGCACGGCAGCCAGGCTGCATACCGCTGTGGCGCGCAACATCTTGAACTTCATCACAAAACCTCTGGAATTAGAGAAAACTAATGTCGAAGTTTAGCGCAAAAGATCGAGCAGCGCGGGATTATAGGTGTTGACGTAATTGATGTAGCCCGACACCTGGCCAATATCCACCACCAGCTGGCGCAGCATGTAGGCACCATACAGCACCAACACCGGGCTGATCATCATCCAGGACGAGCGTTGACCGCGCAGCCCGAAGGCTTCGATGGCCAGCGGGACCAGCAGGCCGGGGATCACAAAGAACAGCCAGAACAGCTGGGTATATTCGCCGCCAAAGACCATCTGAACAGACTCCATCTGTACCTGCGAGCCGTTGGCCAGATTAGCCAGGGTGAGTGCCAGCAACAGCGTCTTGAACACAATCGTGCCAAACAGGATTTGCGCGAACAGTCGTCGCTCGGCCGCGGCACCAGCGCCCAGCACCACAATGGCGGCTGCCGTGGCCAGGCCGGAGCTTAGGAACAGCGGCGCCATCAGGCCGCTGCTCGCAAATGGTCTGGCATCCATGGAGGTCATCAGGCTACCGGTGTAGAAGGCAATGATGACGCCGAGCACGACGCTGGCCCAGGCCACCGGTCGACGATACGCCTCTGATAGATTGAGCGCCCAGGTACCGAGGCGGAACTTGTCGACCGGACGCGCCAGCGACGGGTAGCCTTCGCGCAGTCCCTGCAGAGTCAGCAGCAGGATGGCAAAAATCACCAGCTGCAGCAGCCAGGCACCCCAGGACATGACCGCGGTTGGCACAAACGCGCCGAAAAACCGCCAGAACACGATCTTGTGGGTCAGCTTCAGGAACAGAAAGGTCATGGCCAGCCCGATTGAGATCAAGCCGATCAGAGGCAGGCGCTTGGCGGTAAAGCCGAAGTTTTCTTCCTTGCGGCCCAGAATGACCAGGGCAGTAAAAATCAGGGCACCGGCAGTCAGACCAACCAGGAACAGGTCGGCAATGACTTGCCAGCCCCAGGCGGCCACGTCGGGGTCGATCTTGGGGTTGGCCCGGGTGGTAATCAGGATTTCTTCACGCATGAGATTGGATTCCAGCGATTAGTGCATCAGGTCAGAAAATAGACTTGCGGTTCGTTGCCCGTCTCTTCGGCCAGGGCTTTGTGCTCGCGCGTGGCGAGCAGCTTGCTGACCGTGGAGTTGGGGTCATCCAGCACGCCGAAATACATGCAGCCGGTCGGGCACGACGATACGCAGGCCGGGTCCAGGCCCTGCTCGACGCGGTGATGACAGAAGGTGCACTTGCTGACATAGCCCTCGTTCATGATCAGTCGCGCGTCGTACGGGCAGGCCGCGATGCAGGCACCGCAGCCGGTGCATTTGTTGGGGTCGACCAGAACGATATTGGTGTCTTCCCAGCGATAGGTGGCGGCGGTGGGGCAGGCATACAGGCAGGTCGGCTTGGTGCAGTGGTTGCAGCGCTCGGAACGGAACTCGGTTTTCAGGTTGGGGTAGGTGCCGGTAGTGGCTTCCACCACCCAGTCCCGGTTCAGGCCGGCCGGCACCTTGTTTTCGGTTTTGCAGGCAACGACGCAGTCGCCGCAGCCGATGCAGAGCTTGGTATCGATCACCATTGCATAGCGGATCATGCGCTGGCCTCCTCAGGAATCAGGGTGACAAAATTGCCGCGCATGCCGGTGCCGCCCATGATGGGGTCGACCAGAATGCGAGTGATGAGGGCCTGGTCGTCCGCGCCACGCCCGTTGGCCAGGCTGAGCTGCGACTCTGTGTGACCAAAGCCGTGCACGATATAAAGCGAATCGGGCCGTATGCGCTGGGTGACTCGAACCCGGACCGGCAGACTTTCGACGCCGTCCTGGTTCTTCAGCCGGACGTACTGGCCGTTCTCAACCCCGAAGTCACCGGCCGCAACGGGATGCACCCAGGCGGTGTTTTCCGGCATCAGCTCAAACAGCTGCGGGTTGTTGATCGTGCGCCCGAAAGTATGCGCGGCGGCACGCCCGTAGTTCAGGTGCAGGTGCTTCTCGTCAGGCCGTGTCGGCGGCGGGGTGTACTTGGGTAGCGCGTCGTAACCGAAATCGGCCAGCAGGTCCGAGTACAACTCGATCTTGCCTGTACCGGTGTTGAACTGGCGGTTCTCGCCGGGCGCATAGTATTTCGGCGTGGTGCGCGGGAATTTCTTGACGCCGATGCGGCGCATTTCTTCCAGCGAACTGCCAACCTGGCGCAGCTGCCAGTCCAGTTCCTCGCCGTAGTCATCCCACGGGAACCAGTCGCCCAGATCCAGCCGTTCGGCAATTTGCTTGGCCATCCACCAGCCGGGCTTGGAGTCGTATTTAGGCTCGAAGGCCGGGAAATTGACCGCCAGCGACGGCTCGCGCTCCGGGCTGTTGCGAATAGGGTCCAGTCGCTCCAGGTAGGTACATTCGGGCAGAACCACGTCGGCCAGGCCGGTGATGGCATAGGGCATGGTGTCGACCACCACCATCAAATCCAGCGACTGGGCAGCTTGCTCAAGCTTTTCCACAACGCCGGGAACGGTGTAAGGCAGATTGCAGCTATAGACAAACCAGCCCTTGAAGAAAGCGTCATCGCCAATCGAGCCGTCGATGACTTTTTGTGCGATCCCTGCCGGAGCGAGCGGATATTCGCTTTGCACCGCTTCCATCCAGTTGCTTTTCGGCGCCGGCGGATCGGGCAGGGGGTATCTCGGCAGCTGGACATTTTCCATGGCCATGTAGCCGCCTTCGCGGCCCCATGCGCCCAGCAGCGCGGTCAGGATGGCGATGGCGCGCGAGCGTTGGGTGTCGTCGCCGTACCAGGTGACGTGCCTGCCGGGGTGAACCACGGTAGCCGGGGCCGCCTTGGCCATTTCACGCGCGGTTTCGCGGATGACTTCAGGCCGAATGCCGGTCTGCAGGAAGGCCCATTCGGGGGTGTACTGCTGGACATGTGCGGTCAGCTTGTCCAGGCCGGTGGCGTATTGCTTGATGTAATCGGCATCGTACAGGTCCTCATTGATCAGGACGTGCATCCAGGCCAGCAGCAGGGCCATGTCGGTGCCGGGCTTGATCGGCAGCCAGTGCTTGGACTTGCCGGCAGCGACCGAGAAGCGCGGGTCGACCGTGATCAGGGTGGCGCCCTTGCGCAGCGCGCTGATCCAGGTTTGGACCTGTGCGTTATGCATGTTCTCGCCCAGGTGCGAGCCGATCAAAACGATGCAGCGCGAGTTTTCCATGTCGGTGCGGTCAGGTGAGCCCACACCCTCGCCGTAGGTCAAAGCAAATCCGACCTCGCGCGGACCGCGGCACTGGGCAAACGATGGCTGGGCGTAGCCGCGCGAACCATACGCGGTCAGCAGGCGTCGAAAATTGCTGCCGCCGGAACCGTGTGAAAAGAGGCACAAACGATCTTCGCCGTGCTCGTCGCGGATGCGCTTCATTTTCTCGGCAATGTAGTCGAACGCTTCGTCCCAGGATGCGGGGCGGAAGCGCTGGCGGCCATTTTCGGTGACCCGAATCATGGGCTGCTTGAGGCGGTCCGGGTCGGTATACATACCCAGGCCGCCGTCGCCGCGCACGCACAGGCGTCCGGTCGAGTGCAGATCATCCGGATTGCCCTCGATCTTCCAGGGCTGGCCGTTTTCGGTAAAGACCGTCCCGGCGCAGCGCCAGAAACACACGTTGCACACCGTGGGGGTGCGCGTGACCTCGCCGGTGCCGGGAAGTGGGCGGTCCGCGCAGCCAGTGAGCGCGATCGGCGCCATGGCGCCGGCGCCAGCGGTGGCGGATAACTGCAGAAATTGACGTCTTTTCATGAACTGCTCGATCGGGAATTGATGAGAGAAGCGTAAGAGTGGGCGGCAGCGCCCGGTGGCGCTGCCGCCGCGGCTTGCGGGAACTACAGGATGCGGAAGCTGCCGTCGGACATCACTTCCATCTCGACGTTGACGTACTGCACGTCAAAGCCGGCGGCGTTGAGCGTGCGGTAGCCCATTTCGGCGCGCACACCGGTAGCGCAGTGGAGGATGACCGGCTTGGACTTGTCCAGGTCGTCCATCATCGCTTCCAGCCGATCGAGCGGTGCATGAACGGCGCCGGCGATCATGCCGGCGGAGATTTCGTCATCGGAGCGCACGTCAACCAGCTGGATGGCATCATCCGGGAACTCCATGGCGGCAAAGGCTTCCGGCGCAATGGCGCCCGGCGGCAGTTGACGCACATAGTTGATCGACAAGGCCAGGGCGTTGCTCTCAGTCGGCTTGCCGGCTGCTTCCCAGCCCTCGAAACCATCCTTGAGAATGCTGATATTGCGATAGCCCCAGCTGGCTAGTTCGCGGTAGGCAACCAGCACGTCCTGATTGGCATGGCCATCGCTGTAGAGAATGATCGGCGCACGGCGGTCGGAGACGCCGGGCATCCGTGCCTGACGCTCTTCCGCAATGAACGTCTCGGTCAGGGCCTCGAAGTTGGCCGCCGGCATGGTCACTGCGGTGGGCAGGTGGCCGCGCATGGCGGTGATCTGGTTGCGCGTGTCGATCACAACGTGGCCCGGGTTGAGGCGCTCGGCCAGCCATTCGGGATCGCTGTGCATTGGCAGCTGGGCCCGGCGCCAGGCAGGTGTGCCAGGCTGATAGCCCTTGATGTTGGTGTAGCCGGCTTCCTGAGCGTGGCCAATAGCGGTACCCGTGTGCGGGCAGGTCGGTCCACCGCAGTAGAAAATCACCAGTTCATCTTTGTTTGGTGCCGCTGCGGTCAGCCGATCCAGAAAGTCGTCTGCGTTGGGGAACGCGTTGACTGAAGACGGAATGGTTGCTGCCGAGAACGGTCCGGCCGGGCGCGCATCAACCAGCGTGAACGGCTCATCGCCGGTCATGAACGCCAGCAGTTCGTCGGTGGTGATTTCCATCCCGTCCGGCAGGGCGAAGATGATCTTTTCGATCGAGGTGGCCGGCTGGCCCGGCTCGAAAGTGACCTTGACCAGGTCATTGCCGGACAGGTCGCCGATGCCGTCGGCTTCGATGAACTGCGTGTTGTCGTCGAAACGGACGACGACCGGATCCTGCCCGGACACATCGACCTGGATGGTGCCCGCGATCCGCGACATTTCCTGAATCCGCCCCTGAATTTCATCGGCCAGGGCGGGGGCCGATCCCAGCAGCAGCGCAGCTGCAGCCAGAGTGATTAAGAACTTCAAACGCATGACTTGTGTCTCCTGAAGTATGCTTGACAAGGTCAGGGGCCGGAGGTGCTTGAACCCCACCGACCGGTATTCGGCAAGTGCTTTCCAACCGGTTGCAAGCATCCTAATGTTCCTGACCGGCTATTGATTTGATCCCGGTCAATTGCTTGATGCTTTCTTCAAAAGGCGAGCTGGCGCGTGGCCTTGAAAGCCCCTACCTGGTTCAACAAAGTCCAAAACCATTCGTCCCAACGGCTACCATCAACGCCGTGACATGGGTCAAAGGAGAGCCCCTTTAATGAATGCAACGCTGGAACAACTCGACCTGCAGCATCTTTTTCATCCCTGCACCGATCTGTCGGGGCACGCCCGCTCGGGCCCGCAGATCTGGCAGCGCGGCGAGGGGGTTTACGTCTACGACAATCACGGCAAGCAGTATCTGGAGGGCATGGCCGGCCTGTGGTGCACGGCGCTGGGCTATGGCG
>SKIE01000305.1 GCA_007116585.1 Wenzhouxiangella sp.
ACGGGTTTGCCATGCGCGTGCCGACGATCAACGTCTCGGTTGTGGACCTGAGCTTCATTGCCGGCCGCGACACCACCGTGGAAGAAGTCAACAGCACGATCAAGACGGCCAGCGAAGGCGTGCTCAACGGCATTCTCGGCTACAACGACGCACCGCTGGTCTCGATCGATTTCAACCATGATCCGCGCTCATCGGTATTCGATGCCGGACTGACCAAGGTCTCGGGCGGTCGCCTGGTCAAGATCCTGAGCTGGTACGACAACGAGTGGGGCTTTTCCAACCGCATGATCGATACCGCCTCGGTGCTTGCCCGGATGTAATCCAGCGCGATAAAAATGGCCATGAAAACGCTTGATCAGATCGATATCGAGGGCAAACGGCTGCTGATCCGTGCCGACCTGAACGTACCGGTGCAGAACGGCCAGGTCACGTCGCGCGCCCGCATCGAGGCCAGCCTGCCGACCTTTCAGACCGCGCTGAAACGCGGCGCGGCGGTCATGGTGATGTCACACCTCGGCCGCCCGACCGAGGGTCAGGTCGACGAGCAGTATTCGCTCAAGCCGGTGGCCGACGCACTCTCCGAGCTGCTCGGACAATCGGTGCGACTGGTCAAGGACTGGCTGGACGGCGTGTCCGTCCAGCCCGGAGAACTGGTCCTGCTGGAAAACGTGCGTTTTCTGACGGGCGAAAAAGCCAACGACGCGGCGCTGTCAGAGCGCATGGCGGCCCTTTGCGATGTCTTCGTCATGGATGCCTTCGCCACCTCGCACCGTGCCCAGGCCTCGACCGAAGGCGTGATTCGCAAGGCGCCCGATGCCTGTGCCGGGCCGCTGCTGGCGGCGGAAATCAAGGCGTTGCGAAAAGCCCTGGCCGAGCCGGCCCGTCCGCTGGTGGCCATCGTGGGTGGCTCGAAGGTCTCCACCAAGCTCCAGGTGCTCGAAGCCCTGATCGACAAGGTTGATCAATTGATCGTCGGCGGCGGCATTGCCAATACCTTCCTGGCCGCAGCCGGGCACCGGATTGGTCAGTCGCTGCACGAGCCCGATCTGATCGATGCGGCCAGGCAGTTAATCCAGCGCGCGGAAGAGCGCGGCGCCAGCATCCCGCTGCCCACGGATGTGCTCACGGCCGAACGCTTCCACCAGGAAGCCCGCCCCAGCCTGCGCGATGTCGACCGGGTACACAACGATGAAATGATCCTCGACATCGGCCCGGAGACGGCCGGGCGTCTGGCCGCGGTGATCCGACAGGCCGGCACGGTGATCTGGAACGGGCCGGTCGGCGTGTTCGAGTTCGAGAACTTCCGCTCCGGCACCAGCGCCATTGCGCACGCGGTAGCGGCCGGCGACGGCTTCTCCCTGGCCGGCGGCGGCGACACCATTGCCGCCATCGAGAAGTTCGGCATCGCTGACCGGATAGACTACATTTCGACAGCCGGCGGGGCTTTCCTGGAGTTCGTCGAAGGCAAGACCTTGCCGGCCGTCGCCGCGCTGGAAGCGCGCGGCTAGACACTTATACTCGCTAGCCTTCTTGGCTGCCGCCGATCTTGTCCTGCGTGCGCGTGTCGAAATCGGCCGCGTCGTGGCGCTCGTGCAGCTGCTTTTCAGGCGGGCCAAAGGGTTTGTTGACCATCACCCCGCGCTGCACCGCCGGCCTGGCGTCGATGGCCTTTGCCCAGCGCTGCACGTTCTCATAAGACTCCACCTGCAGAAATTCCGCGGCCTCATAGAGCCGGCCCAGCGCAAGCTGGCCGTACCAGGGCCAGATGCCAATATCGGCGATGCTGTAGTCATCCCCGGCAATAAAGGCCTTGTTCGCCAGCTCACGGTCCAGTACATCCAGCTGGCGCTTGGCTTCCATGGCGAAGCGGTCGATACAGTATTTGATCTTGACCGGGGCATAGGTATAGAAATGCCCGAAGCCGCCGCCCAGATAGGGCGCTGCACCCATCTGCCAGAACAGCCAGTTCAGACACTCGGTGCGAGCCGCCCGCCCCTCAGGCAGGAACGCGCCGAACTTCTCGGCCAGGTAGAGCAGGATCGAGCCTGACTCGAACACACGCTGAACCGGCGAGACGCTGTGATCGACCAGCGCCGGAATCTTGGAGTTGGGATTGACGCCGACAAAGCCGGAACCGAACTGATCACCCTGGCCAATCCTGATCAGCCATGCATCGTACTCGGCATCGCCAAACCCTCGAGCCAGCAGTTCCTCAAACATGACGCTGGCCTTGACCCCGTTGGGCGTGGCCAGTGAATAAAGCTGGTGCGGGTGCTTGCCAACCGGCAGATCCTTGTCGTGGGTGGCACCGGCCTCGGGCCGGTTGATGTTGGCAAACTTGCCGCCGCTCTCGCTATCCCACCGCCAGACTGTTGGCGGCGTGTAGTCCGAATCACTCACAAACTGATCTCCTGTCCCTGCTTTTAGTTAAGAACTGGTCTGTCCGCTCTGGAACTGCTGGGCCTCGACGACTGCAATGGCGGTCATGTTGACGACCCGGCGCACGCTGGCCGACGGGGTCAGGACATGCGCCGGGCGGCCAACGCCCATCAAAATCGGCTCGATGCTGACCGCGCGCCCGATGACCCGGGCAAAGTGAAAGGCGATGTGGGCCGCATCCTGATCCGGCATGATCAACAGATTCGGCTGGCCCTTGAGCCGCGAATTGGGAAACACGCGCTCACGCACCTCCGGAATCATCGCCACATCGACCGTCATCTCACCTTCGACCTCGAGGTCCGGCGCCACCACTTCCAGCCGCTCGCGCACCCGACGCATCTTGGCCGCCTGCGGATCAGTATGGGAACCAAACGTGGAGTGCGAGACCAGCGCGACCTTGGGCGTGATGCCAAACATGCGCACGCGTTCAGCGGCCATCAGCGTCAGTTCGGTCAGCTGCTCGATGTCCGGATTGGGGTTGACGTGGGTGTCGCACACAAACCAGACCCCGGTGTCGTTGGTCACCACGGACAGCGCCCCGAGGGTTTTTGCACCGGGCGCCATGCCCAGCACCTCGGTCACGTAGCGAAGCTTTTTCTGATAGCGGCCGACAACGCCACAGATCAGCGCATCGGCATCGCCCCGGTACACCATCAAGGCGGCAATCACGGTATTGCGCGTGCGCACGATCGCCTTGGCCGAATCCGGGGTCACGCCGCGACGCTGGGTGATCTCATAGAAAGTCTGCCAGTATTCCTTGAAGCGCGGATCCGACTCCGGGTTGATCAGATCAAAGTCCACGCCGGCCCGAATCCGCAGACCGGCTCGCTCGATCCGCATATCGACCACGGACGGTCGGCCGATCAGCACGGGCCGGGCCAGGCCCTCGTCGATCACTGACTGCACCGCGCGCAGGACCTGCTCTTCCTCGCCTTCAGCAAACACCACGCGCTTGGGCTCGCGGCGGGCGGCATCAAACACGGGCTTCATCAGCAAGCCGGTGCGGAAGACGTACTGGCTCAGACGCTCGCGGTATTCATCCAGATCGATCGAACGCTGGGCCACGCCGGAGTCCATCGCCGCCTGGGCCACGGCGGGCGCCAGTTGCACCAGCAGGCGCGGATCGAACGGTTGCGGAATCAGATAGTCCGGCCCGAACCGGGGCGCCTCACCGCCATAGGCGGCCGTTGACACGTCGGAGGCCTCCATCCGCGCCAGCTCGGCAATGGCGTGGACGCAGGCCATCTTCATCTCGTCGTTGATCGCGGTGGCCCCGACATCCAGCGCGCCGCGGAAAATGTAGGGGAAACACAGCACGTTGTTGACCTGGTTCGGATAGTCCGACCGGCCGGTGGCAATCAGCGCATCAGGCCGCGCCTCCCGGGCCACGTCGGGCATGATCTCGGGCACCGGGTTGGCCAGGGCCAGGATGATGGGCCGATCGGCCATGGTCTTGACCATTTCCGCCGTCAGCACACCGGGCGCGGACACGCCCAGAAACACGTCGGCGCCGTCAATGGCATCACCGAGGCTGCGCGCATCAGTTTCAACGGCGTACTGGGCCTTGCGCGGATCCATGTCGCTCTCGCGCCCTTTGTAGACCACGCCTTCGCGGTCACAGACGATGACCTGTTCGCGCTTCAAGCCCATGGTAACCAGCAAATCCAGGCAGGCCATGCCGGCCGCGCCGGCGCCCGAGGTCACCAGGCGGATCTCCTCGATCTTCTTGCCGGACAGTTCCAGGCCGTTGATCAGGGCCGCGGCAGTGATGATGGCCGTGCCGTGCTGATCGTCATGGAAGACCGGAATGTTCATCCGTTCCTTGAGCCGATCCTCGACCTCGAAACACTCAGGCGCCTTGATGTCTTCCAGGTTGATTCCGCCGAAGGTCGGCTCGAGGCTGGCGATGATATCGATCAGCTTGTCCGGATCGGGTTCGTTGATCTCGATATCAAACACGTCGATATCGGCAAACTTCTTGAACAGAACGCCCTTGCCTTCCATCACCGGCTTGGCCGCCAGCGGCCCGATATTGCCCAGGCCGAGCACGGCCGTGCCGTTGGAAATCACGGCGACCAGATTGCCCTTGGCGGTGTATTCGCGCACCGCATCAGGCTCGGCGTGAATCGCCTCGGAGGCCGCCGCGACCCCGGGCGAGTACGCCAGGGCCAGATCACGCGCGGTGGTCAGGGCCTTGGTCGGCGTGATCTTGATTTTGCCCGGTACCGGATACCGATGGTAGTCGAGCGCCTGTTCCTTGAACTTTTCTCTGTCGGGCATCAGCCTTCTTCTTCTTCGCTCCATTCACCGAGAGCCGCCAGGCCGTTCATGCGGGCCCGGTGGAGGAGAATCTGCTGCGCTTTTTCGCGGTTCCCCTTGGGATCTGCAGCCCAGGTTTTCAGGCATTCGGCCTGCAGGGCGCGGCCGTAGGAGAAACTCAGCGGCCAGGGCATGTCGCCCATCTTGTTCATCGCATCGAGATGGGCGGTGGCCTCGACATCGTCCTGGCCACCCGACAGGAACACGATGCCGGCGGCTGCGGCCGGCACGGCATTGAGCAGACAATCGACCGTGGCTTCAGCGACTTCTTCAGCCCCGGCGCGATCATCGGCTTCACTGCCGGAGATCACCATGGACGCTTTCAGGATGCAGCCCTCGAGCATCACATTCTGATCGTAAAGCTGGCCAAACAGGGCCTTGAGCGTGGCTTCGGTCACATCGAACGAGGTGTCGAGGTCGTGATCGCCATCCATCAACACTTCGGGTTCGACGATGGGCACGATGCCCGCTTCCTGGCACAAAGCGGCGTAACGGGCCAGAGCATGGGCATTGGCGTCAATGCAGGCGCGCGAGGGGATGTCTTCGCCGATGGTAATCACGGCACGCCACTTGGCAAACCTGGCGCCCAGCGCGGCATATTCGGCCAGACGCTCGCGCAGGCCGTCGAGGCCTTCTGTCACTTTTTCTCCGTCAAAGCCAGCCAGCGGTTTGGCCCCCGCATCAACCTTGATACCGGGCAGGATGCCGGCTTTTTGCATGACCTCAACCAGCGAGGTGCCGTCGGGCATTTTCTGACGAATGGTCTCGTCAAACAGGATGGCGCCGGAAATATGGTCACCCAGACCCGGAGTGGTCAACATCATGGAGCGATAGTCCAGCCGATTGGCTTCGGTGTTGTCAACCTGGACGCTGTCGAAGCGCTTCTTGATGGTGCCGCTGGACTCGTCAATGGCCAGAATGCCTCTGCCGGGGGCGACCAGCGCCTGGGCGATGTCTACCAGCTGTTCGTATCGATCGGTCATGTCCGCTCCTGACTGCGCGCGCGCGTTATTGAATATTCCGCTATTGTAGCCCCGCCACGCGCTCACTCAGAAGGATTCGCGGCACAAAACCGCCGGCTTTCAGCTGCCGAACTGCGGTCGCCGTTCAGTAGCGGCCTGCTGCCGCAAGATGTCAAGCAACTGGGCCAGCAGCGCCTCGATTTCGGGCAGGCGCGCCAGCGCGGCGTGGGCGTCGCGGCCGTCACGGATTCGAACCATCTCCGCTCCCAGCGCCTGAATGCGGTCATGCAGCTTGCCGATCTGTTCAATACATTCAGGCGCCTGCTTGATCAGCGGGTTGGCGCGCAGCTTCGGCCCCAGGCGTGACTGGCGCGGGTCGAGCAGAGGCGGCACGTCAAGCTCGCCCTTGCAGTAAGCCACCAGATCCCGAGCCCAGGCGCGGTACTCGACCTCGGCATAGAGCAATTCCAGCGCGGCGTGATCCAGCCGGCGGGCGTCTTGCCACTGCTTGGGCAGACGCCAGCTGCGCACCCAGTCGGGCACACCCGAGGCCGGCATCGGCCGGGCAATGACGTAACCCTGGGCAATCTCGCAACCCAGCTGCAGCAGCACGCGCCCATGCTCGAGGCTCGACACACCCTCGGCAATGGTTTCCAGGGCGAAGGCGCGGGCCAGGTTGAGGACACCATCAAGAATGGCCAGATCTTCCGGATCGTGCAGCATGTCGCGCACAAAACTCTGATCGAGCTTGAGCACCCGCACCGGCAGCCGCTTCAAGTAGGTCAACGAAGAGTAGCCGGTGCCAAAATCATCCAGCGCAACGTCGACGCCGCGCAGGGCGCATTCGCCAATCACGTTCGAGACGGCGCCGATATCTTCCAGCGCGCTGCTTTCGACCACTTCAAGCTGCAGCTTGGACGGCGCGACGTCGGAATGACGGTGCAACTCCCGGGTCAGGTCCGCCACGAAGTCCGGATGCTGGATATGATCGCCGGCCACGTTGACGCTGACCGGCAGAGAGAGCCCGTTGCGCTGCCACGCACTCATGTGCTGCAGCGCCCGGCGAATCACCCAGCGGCCCAGTTCCAGCTCCAGCGCATGGCGACTGATCAGCGGCAGAAAGGCTGACGGCGTCAGCAGGCCACGCTCCGGATGATGCCAGCGGATCAGCGCCTCGGCGCCGATGACCTTGCCACTGCGCATATTGACCTTGGGCTGGAAATACAGCACCAGCTCGCCGTCTTCCAGCGCCTGGCGGATGCGCTCCACCTGCTCGTGTCGGCCGCGCAGGTCGCTGTCATGGTCGACGTCGAACAGCCGATAGCGATTCTTGCCGGCCAGCTTGGCCTGGTACATGGCCTGATCTGACTGGCGCAACAGCTGGTCGGCGTCGATATCCAGCGTTTGCGGATAGGTGGTCACGCCGATACTGGCGGAAAGCTGCAGGGTCTTGCCGTCCAGCTTTTCCGGGCCGTTGAGCGCTACGAGCAGACGGTCCAGCGAGGCGGCGTAGGAGGTCGTGTCCTCCATGTCGCTCAAGACCACGGCGAACTCATCTCCGCCCAGGCGGGCGACCGTGTCGGTTTCGCGCACACATTCCTGCATCCGCCGGGCGAGGCGGACGAGGAGGCGGTCACCGATATCGTGACCGTGAGTGTCATTGACCGCCTTGAACCCGTCCAGGTCAATGAAGGCGAGCGCCAGCGGGGTGCCGCTGCGCCGCGCGCGCGCCATCGCCAGGGCCAGGCGGTCGGCCAGCAGCACTCGATTGGGCAGACCGGTGAGCGCATCGTAGTGCGCAATGTGGTGCAGCTTGCGCTCGTTTTCCTTCTGCCGGGTGATGTCATCAAACAGGGTGACCGAGCCCTCCTGCTCACGCAACGGCA
>SKIE01000201.1 GCA_007116585.1 Wenzhouxiangella sp.
TCAAGCAAATGTTCGGCGTCCAGCCCGGCAATGCCGGCCGACGCGGTCCGGCTCTCGACCTGCACCAGTTCCAGGATCTGATCGAGAAACCAGTGGTCGATGCGCGAGAGCATGTGCACTTCATCCAGGCTCAGGCCCCGACGAAACGCCTCGGCCACGTAGCGCAAACGATCGGCACCGGCTTCCTGCAGCTCGCGGCGGATCAACATCAGCTCATCGTTGCGGTCATCCTCGAACTCGATCGGGTCAAGACCGACCAGCCCGGTTTCGAGCGAGCGCAGCGCCTTCTGCAGCGATTCCTGGAAGGTTCGGCCAATCGCCATGGCCTCGCCGACCGACTTCATCTGTGTGGTCAGACGGTCATTGGCAGCAGGAAATTTCTCGAACGCAAAACGCGGGATCTTGGTGACCACATAGTCAATGGTCGGTTCGAACGAAGCCGGTGTCGCGCCCCCGGTGATCTCGTTTTTCAGCTCATCGAGCGTATAGCCCACGGCCAGCTTGGCCGCGACCTTGGCAATCGGAAAACCGGTCGCCTTGGAGGCCAGCGCCGAGGAGCGCGAGACGCGCGGATTCATTTCGATGACCACCACCCGTCCGGTCTCGGGGCAGACCGCGAACTGGACGTTGGAGCCACCGGTATCCACGCCGATCTTGCGCAGCACGGCAATGGCGGCATTGCGCAGCTCCTGATATTCCTTGTCGGTCAGCGTCAGGGCCGGCGCGACAGTGATCGAGTCCCCGGTATGCACGCCCATGGGGTCGATGTTTTCAATCGAGCAGATGATGATGCAGTTGTCGGCCGAATCGCGCACCACCTCCAGCTCGAACTCCTTCCAGCCCAGCAGCGATTCGTCGAGCAGCACCTCGTTGGTCGGTGACAGGTCAAGGCCATGACGAACAATCTCGACGAACTCCTCGCGGTTGTAGGCGATCCCGCCGCCGGAGCCGCCGAGGGTAAATGAAGGCCGGATAATGACCGGGAAGCCAATCTGCTGCTGGATTTCGCAGGCTTCCTCGACGCTGTGCGCCATCCAGGCCGCAGGCGACTCCAGGCCGATATCATCCATGGCCTTGCGGAACAGATCACGATCCTCGGCCATGTCGATGGCCTGCTTGGAGGCGCCGATCATCTGCACGCCGAACTCTTCCAGCACGCCGTGCCGGTCCAGGTCCAGCGCGCAGTTCAGCGCCGTTTGCCCGCCCATGGTGGGCAGCAGCGCGTCGGGGCGCTCCTTGGCAATGATCTCGCGCACGATGTCCCAGCGGATCGGCTCGATGTAGACCGCATCGGCCGTCTCGGGGTCTGTCATGATCGTGGCCGGGTTGGAGTTGACCAGGATGACCCGATACCCCTCCTCGCGCAGCGCCTTGACCGCCTGCACGCCGGAATAGTCGAACTCGCAGGCCTGGCCGATGACAATCGGCCCGGCACCGATGATGAGAATGGACTGGATGTCGGTCCGCTTAGGCATTGGCCCGACCCTCCTCCATCATATCGACGAAGCGGTCAAACAGGCCGCGCAGGTCGTGCGGCCCCGGACTCGCTTCCGGATGTCCCTGAAAACCCATCGCTGGCTTGCCCTGAATGCGGATGCCCTGCAGCGTGCCGTCAAACAGCGAGCGGTGGGTCGGAATTACCTGCTCTGGCAGCGAGTCCTCGTCGACGGCAAAGCCGTGGTTCTGACTGGTGATCAGCACCTGGCCGGTGTCGAGATCCTTGACCGGATGGTTGGCGCCATGGTGGCCGAACTTCATCTTGACCGTGCGCGCACCGGCCGCCAGCGCCAGTAACTGATGGCCCAGGCAGATGCCGAACGCAGGCACCTCGCGCTCGAGCAAGCCGGCAATGGCGCGTACCGCGTAGTCACAGGGCTCGGGGTCGCCGGGGCCATTCGACAGCAGCACACCGTCCGGCTTCAGCGCCAGCACCTCCTCAAGCGGCGTCTTCGCCGGCACCACCGTGACCCGGCAGCCGGAAGCAACCAGCAGGCGCAGGATATTGCGCTTGACGCCGAAGTCGTAGCAGACCACGTGGCGGGCACCTGCAACGCGCCCGAAAGCACCCTGACCGAGGTCGAAGGCGCCTTCCTCCCAGGCATGGATTTCGTTCGTACAGACAGCACTGGCGAGATCCTGGCCCGACATCGGCGGGCAGGCTCGGGCCCGTTCCAGCGCCTCGGCTTCATCCACCGTCTCGCCCACCATCAGGCAGCCGTTTTTAGCCCCGTGCTCGCGCAGGTGAATGGTGAGGCTGCGCGTATCGAGACCGGCCATCGCCGGGACATCCGCCGCGGCCAGATAATCCGACAGCGGCTGCTCGGCACGCCAGGAACTGTGGCGGCGCGGGTAATGACGGACCAGCAGGCCCTTGCAGTGCACGCGGGCCGACTCGACGTCAACCGGGTTGACCCCGGTGTTGCCGACATGGGACGCGGTCAGCGTAACCAGCTGACCGGCGTAGCTGGGGTCGGTAAGAATTTCCTGATAGCCGGTCATCGCCGTGTTGAACACGACCTCTCCGACGCTGTGGCCAGGCGCGCCGAAACCCAGGCCGGAAAACGTCTTCCCGTCTTCCAGCGCCAAAACTGCCTGCAATCGAGACAAGATGAACGACCTCCGAGTATGCGCAACCGGACCGACGGCTAGAGCGTCCGGCCCACGTTTTGATTGTAACCAATGCGCACCGAATGCGGGCGAGCGAATGCGCCCGGACGGCCCAACTCAACCCGCGGCTTCGCGGTCGACCGGCAAATCCAGAAAAGGCGGGGTTTCCTCCACCGGCACCAGCGTGTCGGCACCGTGGCCCTCGGCCAGCAGATAATCCAGCCATTTCAACAGGGCCTGGTTCAGGCGCCAGTTGCGAATCACCAGCCCGTGCATGGGAATCTCCGGGCCGGCAAAGCGTTCAATGCCCTGCTCCGGGCTGAACGCCGTGGCCTCGGCCATGCGCGCATCGTGATAGACGCGGATATGGGCGTTGGGATTGTGTTGCTGCTCATCGCCGATCACGTAGGTCAGCCGAATGTAGCTGGTGTAATTGTGTCGATCGATGACCTGCAGGAACAGATCCGGCCCGTTGCCGACTCGAGACACCAGGCAGTCGCTCCGGCTCAGGCCATCCGGCAGCAGCGCGCCCAACGACCGGAACACGGCCGTGTGCAGCTCCGGAAGCCGGCGGGCGAGGACGCGCGTGGGCGGATGCAGATTTTTGACACGAGTCAACATGGCCGCGGAAGATTATCACAGCCAGAGCGTTTCGCCTAGGGGTCCAACGGGGCGAGACGCACTTTTTTCAGGTGTCGGTGCTGGTCAGTCCCAGGTGGAGAATGATCCGGCTGGCCAGTTCCTCGACCGAGGAGCCGGTGGAGGACAGCAGGGTCACGCCTTCCGAGCGCAACAGAGCCTCGGCGGCATCAACCTCATAACGGCACTGGCGCGGCGAGGCATAACGCGAACCCGGCCGGCGGGTCTCGCGTATCTTCCACAAGCGCTCGGCGTCGATGGTCAAACCAAACAGCTTGTCCTTGTGCTCACGCAGGAAGCCCGGCAGCCGGGGCTGCTCCAGATCCTCTTCGGTCAGCGGATAGTTGGCCGCCTTGATCCCGTAATGCAGCGCCAGATACAGGCAGGTCGGCGTCTTGCCCGAGCGCGAGACGCCGACCAGAATCACCTCGGCCTTGCTCAAGTGCTTGCTGATGCCGTCGTCGTGGGTCAGCGCGTAGTTGGTCGCCTCCATCCGATGCTCGTAACTATCGGAATCGCCCATGCCGTGGGCGCGGCCGATGCGCGGCGAGCTTTCCACACCCAGCACCCGCTCCAGCGGCTCCATGAAAGTCGCGAACATATCGAAAATGTGCGCATTGGCGTGGGTCAACTCCTTGCCCACCTTGTGATTGACAATCGTGCTGAAGACCAGCGGCTTGTCTTCGCCGGCCTCGGCCACCTTGTTGATCAATTCAACCGAGTCGTGCGCCTTGGCCTCGGTGTCAACGAAGGGCAACCTGATCTCGCGGAATTTGATGCCCTGAAACTGGGTCAGCAGGCTGTGGCCGAAGGTCTCGGCGGTAATCGCCGTGCCGTCGGAAACAAAGAACACCGTACGTCTCATGAGCGGCTCCAGGCGTTTACAATGACAGGTTGAAACACATCAACCGTGTGCTGGGGAGAAGACGTGAGCGAGTATATCCTTTGGCTGGACAAGCTGGGTATGGACGATCTGGAACAGGTCGGCGGAAAAAATGCCTCTCTGGGGGAAATGATCAGCCATCTAAGTGAGGCCGGAGTGAGTGTGCCCGGCGGTTTCGCCACCACCTCAGACGCTTATCGCGCCTTTCTCGAACAGTCCGGCCTGGCCGAGCGGATCCAGGCAGAACTCAAAGATCTGGATACCGAAGACACCCGCGCGCTCGCCGCCGCCGGCCGGAAAATCCGCGACATGATCATGGACACGGCCCTGCCGGAACCGCTGGAAGCCCAGATCCGCAGCGCCTTTTCCCAGATGACCGAGCGCTATGGCGACAACGTCGCCGTGGCCGTACGCTCATCAGCCACGGCTGAAGACCTGCCAGACGCCTCGTTTGCCGGGCAGCAGGAAAGCTTTTTGAACGTGCGCGGCATTGATGATGTGCTGGAAAAAATCCGCGCGGTGTTTGCCAGCCTGTACAACGACCGCGCCATTGCCTACCGGGTGCACCACGGTTTCGCCCACGACGACGTGGCCTTGTCGGCCGGTATCCAGCTGATGGTCAACGCTGGCGAGGGCGCAGCCGGCGTCATGTTCTCGCTCGATACGGAATCCGGCTACCGCAAGGTCGTGTTCATCACCTCCAGCTACGGGCTGGGCGAAAGCGTGGTCCAGGGCGCGGTCAACCCGGACGAGTTTTATCTGTTCAAACCCAACCTGGACGCCGGCCGCCCGGCCCTGCTGCGCAAGACCATCGGTTCCAAGGCCACCCGGATGCGCTTCAAGCCCGAACGCGGGGTCGTGACCGAAGACACGCCGGACGACCTGCGCAAGGCTTTCTCCATCACCGACGACGAAGCCGAGGCTTTGGGCCGGATGGCCGTGACCATCGAAAAACACTACGGCCGGCCGATGGACATCGAATGGGGCAAGGACGGCGAGACCGGCGAGCTGTTCATCCTTCAGGCCCGTCCGGAGACGGTCAAAAGCCGCAGCGGCCAGACCATGGAACGGTTCCGGCTTGAAGAATCCGGCGACGTGCTGTCGGAAGGCCGGGCCATCGGCCAGCGCATCGGTACTGGCAAGGCCAAGGTCATCGAAAGCCTGGATCAGATTCACGACGTGGCCGCCGGCGATGTGCTGATCACCGACATGACCGACCCGGACTGGGAGCCGATCATGAAGCGGGCCTCGGCCATCGTCACCAACCGCGGCGGCAGAACCTGTCATGCCGCCATCATCGCCCGCGAGCTGGGCATTCCGGCCGTGGTCGGCTGTGGTGACGCCACCAGCCTGGTGCCGCACGGCAGCGAGGTGACCGTCTCGTGCTCCGAAGGCGATACCGGCCGCATCTACAAGGGCAGCCTGAAGTTCAGTGTGGCCGAGGACAGCCTCGACGACATGCCCGAAGCACCGCTGAAGATCATGATGAACGTGGCCAACCCGGATCGCGCGTTCGACTTCGCCCAGATCCCCAACCACGGCATCGGCCTGGCACGGCTTGAGTTCATCATCAACCGCATGATCGGCATCCACCCGCGCGCCTTACTGGAATACGGCCGACAAAGCGATGACCTCAAGGCCGAAATCGACAAGCGCATCGCAGGTTACGCCGACCCGGTCACGTTCTACGTCGACAAACTGGCCGAAGGCATTGCCACCATCGCGGCTCCGTTCGGGCCCAATCCGGTCATCGTGCGCCTGTCCGATTTCAAGACCAACGAATACGCCAACCTGATTGGCGGTGAGGCCTTCGAGCCGCACGAGGAAAACCCCATGATCGGCTGGCGCGGGGCCTCGCGCTACGTTGACGACAGCTTCAAACCGGCTTTTGAGCTGGAGTGCCGGGCGCTGAAGAAGGTGCGCGAAGACATGGGTCTGGACCATGTCTGGGCCATGGTCCCGTTTGTGCGCACTCTGGGCGAGGCGCAAGAAGTGGTCGCGGTGATGGAACAGTTCGGCCTCAAGCGCGGTGAAAGTGGCCTGAAGATCATCATGATGTGCGAACTGCCCTCCAATGCCCTGCTGGCCGAGCAGTTCCTGGAATATTTCGACGGGTTTTCGATTGGCTCGAACGACATGACCCAGCTGACGCTGGGCCTCGATCGCGACTCCGCGCTGGTGGCGCATCGTTTCGACGAGCGCGACGGCGCGGTCAAGGCACTGCTGGCCATGGCCATCAAGACCTGCCGCGATCACGGCAAGTACATCGGCATCTGCGGCCAGGGCCCGTCGGACTACCCGGATCTGGCCCAGTGGCTGCTGGACCAGGGCATCGAGAGCATGTCGCTGAACCCGGATACCGTGGTCGATACCTGGCGCAAGCTAGCGGGCTAGGAAATAAAGGGTTCAGGTTGCAGGGTTCAGGAAAACACTGATTTCGCTTTTGAACCCTGAACCCTGAACCCGTCCTACCACCCTTATCCGCGCCCAGCCAGCGGCCCCATGAAGCTCCGGTAATAGCGCAGCTCTTCGATTGAATCCCTGATATCCTGCAGCGCCAGATGGGTGGAGTCTTTCTTGAAATCTTCGGCGATCTCCGGGGCCCAACGTTTGGCCAGCTCCTTGAGCGTGCTGACATCGAGGTTGCGGTAGTGGAAAAAGGCCTCGAGTTTGGGCATGTAGCGGGCCAGGAAACGGCGGTCCTGGCAGATCGAGTTGCCGCACATGGGCGAGGCACCGGCCGGCACATAGCGGGCCAGAAAAGCCAGCGTTTCGGCTTCCGCCTGCTCCAGCCCAACGCCGTCTTCCAGGCAACGGCGAACCAGCCCCGATTCGGTATGCGTTCGGGTACACCACTCATCCATGGCGGCCAGCCGCGCCTGGCTGACGGCAATCGCACGCACCGGGCCTTCAGCCAGAACCTCAAGCTGCGCGTCGGTCACCACCGTTGCAATTTCAATGATGGTGTCGGTTTCCGGATCCAGCCCGGTCATTTCCAGATCGATCCAGATCAGGTTGTTTTCATCCACGACAAGGGTCCGCATCAAGCCTGCTGTGGACTATACCAGTGCAGGGTGGGAAGTTGAGCCAAGCCGGGCTGGTGGTCCGGGCCTGGGCCAATCGCGGCATCGCCCAGCTTGAACAAGGCGAACTCCTGCCGTTTCATTTCCCACGGCGCCTGACGCGCCCTCTACCCGGCGACCGGATTGTGCTGGACCAGCAGGGCAGCCTGCTGGAAGTGGCCAAACGCCGCAACGAGTTCGGACGAGGCGATGCGCGCGGCCGGTTTCGGGCCGCCGCCGCCAATCTTGATCGCGCCCTGATTGTCATCGCGCCACAACCGCCGCCAAGCCCCGACCTGGTCCATCGATATATCGCCGCGGCCCTGATTCAGGGCATCGAGCCGGTCATCGTGGTCAACAA
>SKIE01000324.1 GCA_007116585.1 Wenzhouxiangella sp.
CCGCGCCCGGGCCCGCTGATGGGCCCGCAGCTCGCGCAGCAACAGCAGTCTCACGCCGCGGCGGTCCAGATCCCAGGCATCGGCCGTGAAGTCTTCGGCCAGCGGGCGCATGAAAGCGCGTGCGTCAGCCTCGGCGACGGCAGCGCTCATCCCCTCGAGGGCTGTACGGATTTGGGTCTCGTCAGGCGGGCGCGAGCAGGCCGACAGGAGCAGCATCAGCGCGGGCAGCACCAGCAGCCCGCGAACCATCAGCTGGACTCGTCGCCGAGGTAACTCTCCAGCAGCCTGCCGGCCACGTCCACCAAATCATGTTCGGTGACCAGGCCAATCAGCTTGCCTTCGCCATCCACCACCGGCAGGCAGCTCAGCCGCTTCTCGCGCATGATTCGAATGGCCTGGACGGTGGAAGTTTCGGCGCTGATGGCGAGCGGGTCCACGTGCATGATGTCGCGCACCGTGACCGGTTCATCGCCGCGTTTGCCGCGCGCAATCAGGCGCAGCAACTGGCGATGCGAGACCAGGCCCAGCAGCTGACCGGAATCGTCTTCCACCGGCACGTGCCGCACGTAGCGCCACTCCATCAGGCTGGCGGCAAAATCCACGATATCGTCAGGCCGCACGGTGAACAAATCCGTTGCCATGAACTGACCGACCGTACGGTAGCTGTCGCGCCAGTCCTGGGTCGGACAAAACTGGGCCAGCTCCCATTCTGCAATCGGCCTGCCCGACTCCTGCTGCTTGATCATGCTGTCGGTCAGGGCGCGCATGCACTCATGTGCACTCCCGGCGCCACGCATCTTCTCCAGCGACTCCAGCTGCCAGCGCGAACCGGTCCGCCGGGACTCCACGCGCTTCTGAACAACTCCGAGATAACGGTCGATATCGTCGCCGTCGATTCCTGCCTCTGACAGCCCTTCGCGCGCGGCCGGCAGCAAAACGTCAAGGATCAGCTCCTGCGCGGTCATTTGCGCTTCGTTGAACCAGATCTGCTGGGCGCGCAATCCCTCGCGCGCGGCAGCCATGAAGTTGGCCTTCACATCGGCAAAGCTGAAGTGCCGGCGGATATCATCAACCGAGCGCGACAGTTTGGCCATCATGCCGAAAAAGAACGCGGCGTTGGCGACCTCGTCGAGCACCGTCGGGCCGGATGGAATGACCCGGTTTTCGATGCGCAGATGCGGCTTGCCGTTGTCGGAAATGCCGTAGCAGGCACGGTTCCACCGATACACCGTCCCGTTGTGAAGGCGCAGGGCGTTGAGCTTCGGCACTTCGCCGCGCGCAACCATGGCGATCGGATCCTCTTCAAAATCGGTGGTCAGAATCACCCGGAACCGGGCGATATCCTCCTTGAAGATCTCGATGACCGATTCATCCACCCACTGATCGCCGAAATGGACGCGTGGCTTGTGGCCCCGCGCGGCATGCGCCTGCGAACGCGCGTCAATGGAATGCTCGAATACCGCGATCCGGCTTTCGTGCCAGAGCCGTTTGCCCAGCAGAATCGGAGAATTCACGCAGGCGGCCAGCAGCGGACCGGTCACGGCCTGGGCAATGTTGTAGAGATGGGCGAACTCGTCGGCGTCGACCTGAAAATGGACCTGGAAACTCGTATTACAGGCTTCCAACATCAGGTTGTCGTGGTTCAGACTGAGTTGATCAATGCCCTTGATCGAGATCTGAAAGTTGCTGCCGCGCAGCCGCAACAGGGCTTCGTTCAGGGCAAAGTAGCGCGCCATGGGCACCATGGCGCTCAGGTTCAGGTGGTCCTTGGTCAAGGTCGGCAGAATACCGACCAGCGCGACGCGGCTGCCGACCCGGCCTGCGGTTTCACGCGCGATCCGAACGACTTCCTCGGCCTCGTGCTCCAGACGTCGCAGGCAGTCACCGCCCAGATCCAGCGGCGAGAGGTTGGCCTCGAGGTTGAACAGGCCAAGCTCATGGGTAAAGCGGGGATCGTCGGTCTGGTCCAGAACCTGCATCGCCGACAAGGCCGGCCGGTTGGCCTGGTCGACCAGGAACATTTCCTGCTCGGCACCGATGCGTCGCGCCCCGACTTCGAACATGCCGCGTTCGTGCATGTCCTCAAGCGCCCGGACCTCATCAAGCAAGGCCTTCATGAACGCCCGGCGCAGTGATTCGTCGCCGGAGCGTTGTACGTTTTGTTCGCCCATGTCTGAACCCGGAACGGCTAACCTGCGATGATATACCCGCAGCCCCCTGCGAGTAAATCGCCATTGGGCGCCCGTGACTTGTCTGCGCGCGCCGGCTGTGCCAAGCTTAACGTTTTAACCAACATAATACTCAGGGGTAGTACAGCAATGACCGAAAAGCCGTGGCTAGCGGAGTACCCGGAGGGCGTTCCGGCCGAAATTGACCTGAACGAGTTCTCCTCAATCGTTGACGTGATCGACAACAGTTGCCAGTCCTTTGCCGACAAAGTGGCCTATGTCAATTTCGGCAAGGAGTTGACCTACGCCCAGGTGGACGAGTACAGCCGGGCCTTTGGTGCGCGCATGCAGGCACTGGGGCTGGAGCCCGGCGATCGCATCGCCATCATGATGCCGAACGTCCTGCAGTACCCCATCGCCGTTTTCGGTGCACTGCGCGCCGGCCTGGTTGTGGTCAACACCAACCCGCTCTACACCGCCCGGGAGCTCAAACATCAACTGAAGGACTCTGGCGCCAAGGCCATTGTCATCATGGAAAACTTCGCCAACGTGCTTGAGGCGGTCATTGACGATACCGACGTCGAGCACGTGATGATCACATCGATCGGCGAAATGATCGGTTTCCCCAAGGGTACGATCATGGATTTCGTCCTGCGTCGGATCAAGAAGATGGTCCCGCAGTACAACCTGCCCAAGGCAGTGCGCCTGAGCAAGGTGCTGTCGGACGGCAAATCGGACTCGCTCAAGCCGCCAAAGCTGACCCATGAGGATCTCGCCTTCCTGCAGTACACCGGCGGGACAACCGGTGTCTCCAAGGGTGCCATGCTGACGCACGGCAACATGGTCGCCAACATGCAGCAGGCCTCGGCCTGGCTTGGCAATAACATTGATCTGGGCCGAGAGGTGATCATCACCGCGCTGCCGCTTTATCATATCTTTGCCTTGACCGCGAACTGCTTCGTGTTCCTGAAGTTCGGCGGGCGTAACGTCCTGATCACCAACCCGCGTGATATGCCCGGTTTCGTCAAGGAACTGGGCAAAGAGAAATTCACCGCCATCACCGGGGTCAACACGCTGTTCAACGGCCTGCTCAATACACCCGGTTTTTCCGATCTGGACTTCTCGAACCTGCGGCTGACCCTGGGCGGCGGTATGGCGGTGCAGCGCGCTGTGGCCGACAAATGGAAGGCCGCGACCGGCGTCACCCTGGTCGAGGCCTATGGCCTGACCGAAACCTCGCCGGCGGCCTGCATCAACCCCATGGATCTGGCCGACTACAACGGCGCGATCGGTCTGCCGATCTCATCAACGGCCTGTCGCGTGATTGACGCCGACGGCAATCCGGTCGACGTTGACGAAACCGGCGAGCTGTGCGTCCAGGGCCCGCAGGTCATGAAGGGCTACTGGAACCGACCGGAAGAGACGGCCAAAGTGCTCGATGACGAGGGATGGCTCAAGACCGGCGACATGGCGCGCATGGATGCGAAAGGCTACTTCTACATCGTCGACCGCAAGAAAGACATGATCCTCGTGTCGGGTTTCAACGTCTACCCGAACGAAATCGAAGACATCGTCGCCACGCATCCCAAGGTGCTTGAAGTGGGTGCCATCGGCGCGCCAGACGAGAAATCGGGCGAGGTGGTCAAAGTGGTGGTGGTGCGCAAGGACGACAGCCTGTCGGTCAAGGAAATTCGTGACTACTGCCGCAACGAGCTGACCGGCTACAAGGTGCCCAAGTACGTGGAGTTTGTCGACGAACTGCCCAAGACCAACGTGGGCAAGATTCTGCGCCGCGAACTGCGCGACCAGTACGGCGAACCGAAAAGCTCGGACTGAGCGTCTGTGCACTAATCAAGCAAGTCCCCTGGCTCGGGGCTGGCCACCAGCCCCGAGGCACCCACCCCAATCAGGCGCACAGCAAATGCGCTCCGCCAGTCACTCCAGTCGCTGAGCAGTTCCCAGGCCGTATCGGCCAGAACGCTCGCCGAGCGCGTATGGCCCGCCAGTGAGTGGCTGCGCGTGATGGTCGAAAACCCGCTTGAGCGCAACTTCAGCGTGACCGTGCGGGCATACAGACCCTTCGCCTCCAGACGCTGACTGACTTTCTCCGCCTGCTGCTCGATCAGCACCCGCAACTCCGCCGGGTCGTGCACATCATCCGTCAGGGTGTTTTCCTGGCTGACCGAGCGGCGCGGCCGGCCGGGCCGCACGGGACGTTCATCAATCCCGCGCGCGCGTTCGGTCAGCACCTCTCCCTGCCGGCCAAACCATCGCGCCAGCAAATCCGGCGCGGTTGCGCGGAGTTGACCAACGGTCCAGATGCCGGCCTCGTTCAGGCGCGCTGCGCTGCGCTGGCCCACACCCGGCAGGCGCCGCACGGGCAGCGGGTCGAGAAAAGCCTGGGCGCGTTCAGGCTCGACCAGCACGAACCCGTCCGGCTTGTCGTAGTCAGAAGCCAGTTTAGCCAGCAGCTTGTTGCTGCCCATGCCGACCGAGGCCGTCAGCCCGGTCCGCGCGGCGATGTCACGTTTGAGTGCGCGGCCGATTTGACTCAGTTCATTCCAGTCGGCCGAAACCTCAGTCAGATCCAGATAAGCCTCGTCCAGGCTCAGCCCCTCAACCAGATCGGTTCGCTCGTGAAACAGCGCGAACACTTGCGCCGAGACTTCGCGGTAGCGATCGAACCGGGGCTTGAGAAAGACCCCGTCCGGACACAGCTTGCGCGCGCGGGTCCCCGGCATGGCCGAGCGCACACCAAACTGGCGTGCCTCGTAGCTCGCAGCCGCCACCACGCCCCGAGCCGAGCCGCCGCCGACGAGCACCGGCCGGCCGCGCAGGGCCGGATTGTCGCGCTGCTCTACGCTCGCGTAGAACGCGTCCATGTCGACATGAAGGACTCGCCGCATCGGCGCGTCGCCGGGTGAGTGATCAGATGGTGCGGGTCGGTTTTTCGCTTTCCAGCATCCCGGCAAGCTGGGCCACGATGGCCTTTTGCGCCTTCTGCGCCTCCTGTCCCTCGGCAAACTGAACGCCCACGCCGCTGTTAATGCCGCGCTGACTGCCGGGCGGTGTAATCCAGGCCACCTTGCCGGGAATGGCCATGCGTTCCTCACCCATCAGGCTGAGCAGAATCAACACCTCATCGCCAAGATGGAACCCCTTGCGGGTCGGAACGAACAGGCCGCCATTGATCAGGAACGGCATGTAGGCGGCATACAACTCCTGCTTGTTTTCTACGTTGTAGGACAAAATCCCTTGCTGCGCCATGCGTTCAACCCTGCGATTCGAACAATCTGCGCCATTCTAGCAGCCATTTCCCGAGCAGCAGGTCGGCCCGGATGGCACCACTGGACAGCGCCCTGCCCTGCAGCGCCTGCTGCCACAGCTGGCTCAAGCCCGGAGCGTCGGCCACAGCCGTTTCGTCCGCCGCCAGTCCCAGCGCCGAGCCCAGCCACTGCCTGGTCCAGTAAGCCAGCCAGTGCCAGGTCTCTTCGGAACTCTCAGACCATTGTTCAATCAACTGCGGCGCCGGCACCGACCCGCGCGATATATCCAGCAGCGTGGTCCGCACATCCAGACCGAACGCAAGGTTCGCATCCTGGAGCAATTCCAGCGCTCTCAGCGGGGCGCCACCGGCCGCTTCAACGGCCAGCGCTCGCTCTTGCGTCGTGGCCTGCCCCGCCTTCTCTGCCAGCCACGCCGTGGCCACTTCAGAATCCGGCGGGTGAACCGGCAGCTTTTGACAGCGGCTGCGAATGGTCGCCGGCAGGCCTTCCGGATGGTCGCTGACCAGGACCAGCCAGGCCTGCGCAGACGGCTCTTCCAGCGTTTTCAGAAGCGCGTTGGCTGCGTTCCGGTTCATCTGGTCGGCCTCGGCAATCAGCCCGACGCGGCGCGGCCCGATCGACGGGGTCAGCGCCAAGCCGCGGCTCAAGTCGCGGATCACGTCTACCGTCAGCTGGGTCTTGTCTTCCGGGATGGCGGCCGTGAACAGGTCCGGATGAACGCCGCCGTCCAGCAACTGACATGAACGGCAGCGGCCGCATGGCTCGCCTTGCTCGGGCGCCAGGCAGAGAATGCGCCGGACCAGCCAGTCTGCCAATATCCTTTTGCCGAGTCCGGCGGGGCCATGAACCAGCGGCGCGTGGCCCAGACGATTCCGCGCCAGCGCCTCGTTCAAGCGATTGCGCGATGTGTCCAGCCAGGGCAGGTTCATGCCAGTCGAGCCTCCAGGACCTCAATGATCTGTGACCGGACGTGCTGCTGAGAGCGGGTGGCGTCTATCACCACCACGCGCTCCGGTTCCATCCTGGCCAGGGCGAGATAGGCCGCACGCACCCGCTCAAGAAATTCCGTCTGCGCCTGCTCGAAACGATCCCGGTCTTCGCCACGATGGCCGACCCGTTCCAGCCCCACTGCCACCGGCACATCCAGCAGCAGGGTCAGATCGGGGTTGAGGTCGGGGTGAATGATATTGGCCAGGCGGTCGACCAGGTGCATGCCCAGGCGGCGGCCGCCGCCCTGGTAAGCCCGGCTGGCGTCGGTAAAGCGGTCGCACAGCACGTCCTGGCCCGCGGCCAGGGCCGGCCGGATGATGCGCGCCAGATTCTCGGCCCGGGCCGAAAACATCAGCAGCAGCTCGGTCAGCGGCTCAAGCTCTCCGGTGGCGGGGTCGAGCAGAATGCCGCGGATTTTCTCGGCCGCCGCAGTGCCGCCGGGTTCCCGTGTTCGGACCACGGGACGTCCGGCCTTCTCCAGCCAGGCCTGCACCGCTTCGGCGGCCGTTGTCTTGCCGGCGCCCTCTCCACCTTCCAGCGTGATGAATCGTCCGCGACTCATCGCCGGCCCCGAATGTAACGATTGACCGCGGCATTATGCTCGGCCAGGGTGTCGGAAAACTGGTGTGTGCCGTCGCCCCGCGAGACGAAATACAGCGCCGTGCCTGCAGCCGGCCGGGCGGCGGCGAGCAGGCTGTCACGGCCGGGCAGTGCAATCGGAGTCGGCGGCAGGCCGTGCCGTGTATAGGTATTCCACGGATGGTCCGTGCGCAGATGCACCCGACGCAGCCGGCCGTCGAAATCGTCGCCCAGCCCGTAGATTACCGTCGGGTCGGTTTGCAGCCGCATGCCCTGCACCAGGCGGCGTGCAAACACACCAGCCACCTGTGCCCGCTCGCCGGGCTGGCCGGTTTCGCGCTCGATGATCGAGGCCAGCACCAGCAGTTCTTCCGGCGAGGCCAGCGGCAGATCCTGATCCCGACCCGACCAGGCTGCTGCCAGCGCTTCCTCCATGGCGACATGGGCTCGACGCAGAATGTCCAGATCGCTGCTGCCGCGCTTGAAAAAATAGGTCTCTGGCAGGAAGC
>SKIE01000125.1 GCA_007116585.1 Wenzhouxiangella sp.
ACAACCCTGCCGAGCCGCCCAAACTGGTCGAAAATGCGCTGCGCAATACTGATCAGCGCGTGGCCGAGGGTTTGCCGGTCACACCCGGGTTCCTGTTCGCGGCATTTCTGTGGCAGCGGGTTCGTGCGGCAGCCGAGACGCTGATCGAAGAGGGTTTGCCGCCGGTCGATGCGCTGGCCGCGGCGGGCGAAGACGCCATCGTCGCCCAGGCCAAAAAGGTCGCGCTGCACCGGCGTTTTTCCACCATCGCAAAAGAGATCTGGTGCATGCAGCCGCGCTTCCACAAGCGCCGCGGCCAGCGCGCCCTGCGCCTGATCAACGAGCGTCGCTTTCGGGCCGCTTACGATTTTCTCCTGCTCCGGGTGGCTGAAGAGCCGGAACTGGCTGAGCTGGCCCAGTGGTGGACCGACATTCAGGAAGTTGACCACGAACAGCGCATGGGCATGATTCGCTCAGCCCCCGGCGGTGGCGGAGGCAAGAAACGTCGTCGCCCTCCGCGCAAGCGCACGCCTGCCGGCGCCTCGTGAGCTTGGCCTGGATTGGTCTGGGCGCCAATCTGGGCCGTCCGCAACGCACCCTGGAACAAGCACTCATGGCCCTCGACGCGCTGGCCCGAACGCGCGTGACCGCCGTCTCGCCGGCCTACTGGACCGAGCCCTGGGGGGTGACCGACCAGCCGGCTTTTCTCAATGCCGTGGCTTGTTTGAAGACCGAGCAGTCGCCGCGCGAGTTGTTGCGCCTGATGCTGGCCATCGAGTCCGGCCTGGGCCGACAGCGCGACGGCGTTCGCTGGGGGCCGCGCGAGCTGGATCTGGATTTGCTATTGTTTGATCTTCAGGTGCTCGACACCCCGGATCTCACCCTGCCGCATCCGCGTCTGCACCAGCGGGCGTTCGTGCTAGTGCCGCTGGCCGATCTGGTACCGGACCTGCCGGTGCCGGGCAGGGGCACGGTATCCGAGCTGCTCGAAGCCCTGCTCGAGGAAGAACTCGACGGCATCGGTGGGGTTGAACGACTGAACTGGGCAAGCTAGTGGCCTACTAGTTAATCAACGCGACCGACTTGATCAAGGCATGCACTGATTGCTCGGTGGCCAGCCCCATCTTGTCGCAGGAGTGCTCGGTGATTTCGGCGCTAAGTCGCTGTCCGTCGGCCAACACCGTGGTCAGCAGCACGCGCCCGGGCCGCCAGCGCTCCAGCCTTTCAATCGTGACCGGCAGCTGGTTCATCACGCTGATGTCGTCCAGCGGCTGGCGCGAAATGGCCACATCATTGGCCTGAACCCGTAACCGCCCAATGGCCTGAGCGGGGCTCGGTTCGACCTGTAGCAGCAGTGCCATTTGCGGGTTGCCAAAGCGCACGAAGCCGGAGTGTGCCCGGCCCAGAACCCGACCCTCCAGCACGGACGCCGCGCCGGTCTCGCAAAAAAGCGGCGAGTCCGGTCGCGCAAGCGCGGCTTTCAGGGTTTCGACACGGTCGACGCGGCCGTCGGACATGAACACCACACGATCAGCCATGGCCTGAACTTCGTCAGGTGCGTGTGTGACCAGAATGATGGGCACGTCGGCTTGTGCGGCCAGCGTGCTGAAAAACGGCATGATCTCGCGCCGCGTCTGGCTGTCCAGAGCCGATAAGGGCTCGTCGAGCAGCAACAGCTGCGGGCTGCTCAAAAGCGCCCGCCCCAGAGCCACCCGCTGGCGCTGACCGCCCGACAGGCGATCAACCGGTCGGGCCAGCAGATCTTCGATGCCCAGCATGCCGGCAACTTCATCGGGCTGGTGACGGCGTAGCGATGCCGGAGTTCGTTTGTAGCCGTAGAGCAGGTTGCCCTGGACCGACAAGTGCGGCATCAGGCTGTGTTCCTGGAACACCAGGCCAATGCGTCGACGATGCAAGGGGACAAAGCGCTGGCCCTGCTGCCATTGTTGGCCGCGGAAGCTCACGGCGGCGCCACTGATGCGCTCGAGTCCGGCCACCACGCGCAACAGGCTGGTCTTGCCGCATCCGGAACGGCCGAACAATGCGGTCACCCCGCTGGCGGACAGGCTAAGATCGGCCCGAAGCCGGAAGGCCGGGTCAATCTGCCAGTCTACTGCGATGTCCAGACTCATAGCCTGGCGATCCTGAAACTTCGGGTGATGCCGTAAACCACCGACAGGGTCAGGAAGGCGAAGATCAGCAGCATGAACGACAGCCGGTGGGCAGCCTCGTAGTTCATCGCCTCGGTATGGTCGTAGATCAGCACCGACAACACCTTGGTCTCGCCTGGAATACTGCCCCCCAACATCAGGATGACGCCGAACTCACCGACCGTATGGGCGAAGGTCAGCGTGGCGGCAACAACGAAGCCGCCCTTGGTCAGGGGCAGGATTACGGTGAAAAAACGATCGACCATGCCGGCACCCAGGCTGCTGGCTACCTCGGTTGGGCGTCGACCCAGGTTGCTGAAGGCCTCGGTCAAGGGCTGGACCGCAAACGGCATGGAGTAGATCACCGAGGCAATCAGAATGCCTTCGAAGCTGAAAGCCAGATGATTCAGGCCCAGGTTTTCAAGGGTGGCACCGACCCAGCCCCTGGGCCCGAGCACAATCAACAGGTAAAAGCCCAGCACCGTGGGCGGCAGCACCAGCGGCAGCGCGACGATGGCCTGCACGATCACGCGTGCCGTGGAACGGCCGCCAGCCAGCCACCAGGCGATCGGCGTGGCAATGACCAGCAGGATCAGCGTGGTGTACAGGCACAGGCGAAAAGTCACCTCGATGGCCTGCCAGTCGGCGGGGCTCAAACCCAGCATGCTTGCCTAGTCTCCGTTCTCGGGCATCACGAAGCCGTAGCGCTGCATGATGGCATGGGCGGTGTCGCTGCCCATGAACTCTGCAAAAGCCAGCACGCCGGGTCTGTCGGCGCCGCGCTGTGTAACGACGAAGCCCTGGGTCAGCGGCTGATGCAGATCATCGTCGATCAGTTGAAGGGGCTGTTCGGCCAGACTGGGAAACAAGGCCAGTGACAGCGCAATGATGCCAACGTTGGCCGCGCCGGATTCGACCATCTGGGCGGCATGGGCGATGTTCTCGCCGAAGACCAGTTTTGACTGCGCTGCGTCCCACACCCCGGCGGCCTGCATGGCTTCCCGGGCCCGCTGGCCATAGGGTGCATGGGTGGGTTGGGCAATGGCAATGCGACGGATACGCGGATCGGTGGCCAGATCCTCAAGCCGCAGACTGGAAGCGTCCAGCGTATTGCTCCAGATCACGATTCGGCCGATGGCGTAGACGGCCGGGTCGGTCGCGGTCATACCCGCCGCATGCAGGCGCTCGGGGTAGGAAATATCGGCCGAGAAGAAGATGTCATAAGGCGCCCCGTGCATGATCTGTGTGGTCATCTTGCCCGACGAGCCGTAAACCACCCGCACGTCCTCTGCCGGATGCTGTTTCTGGAAGGCTACGATCACCTCATCCAGCGCAAAGCGCAGATCAGCAGCGGCCGCAATCGTGAAAGATTCGGCCTGGGCCCAGCCCAACTGGACGCAGGCCAGGATCGCTACAAGGCCGCGCGCCGATCCACGCTTGATCGAACTGCGCAGGCTCAAGTTCTCACCCCAATTGATTCAGCTAACTCGGCGAGAAAGCGCTGATGCTCAGCCTCGGCCTGACGAAACTGGTCGACCACCTGCATGCCATATGGCGTCAGCACGGTTCCGCCGCCGTGTGCACCGCCGGCCTGACGCAGCACCAGGGGCTGGGCGGCTAGATTGTTCATCGCATCGATTGCATCCCAGGCAGCCTTGTAGCTCATCTGCATGGCCCGCGCCGCTGCCGAAATCGAGCCTGTCAAGGCCACCTGCTCCAGCAGCTGGATTCGACCGCTGCCGGCAAAGCTTTGGCCGTCAATGTTGAGCCAGAACCGGCCGTCGACTTCGGTTGAAGTCATCTGTGTTTCTTCCCGCATGCGTTATATCGGGAAATATATAACGCTAGGGGCGGTCTGTGCTTGATCTCTGTCAAACCATACCCAAGGCACTCGAAAGGGCCGATTTTGCGAAGGCTTCAGCTTTGTTCGATTTCGGCAGATACGCCGTGAACCAACCGGCGACGCTGGATCAGCCGCCGGTCAGGCGCTGCATGGCTGCGGCCAGCAGGCCGCCGGGGGCGCCGCCCTTGCCCTGCGACTGGCCGCTTCTGATCCAGCCGAGCAGCGTTTCCCATTCTTCCCAGTCCTGCCAGGCCAGGTACGGCGGCAGGTCGGCCACGGCCAGACCCTTGTCGAAGGCGCGGACGTAGTTCATGGTGTCACGCAGGCGGCCGACCACGGGAACCTTGAAGCCGTCGAGAAAGCCCGTCAGCTCGCGGTAAATGATGGTTTGCGGACGCACGCGGTTGGCGACCAGTCCGACCGGCGTGTGTCCGGATCGAACGGGCTTCAACGCCTGCAGATGGCTCAGAAAGCGCCATGCGGCGCGCATGTCCACCGGTGACGGCAGCACCGGCACCAGCACGGTCTGGGCCCGGCGAATGAGTTGTTCCAGTTCGCTGCCGCTCAGGCCGGCCGGCGTATCGAGAACCAGGGTGTCGGTCTCGGTCGGCGGACGGGCGTCTGCATCGACCAGGCCGGCAATGGCCGGGAAGGTATCGGGTCGCTGCGCCAGCCAGTCGCTGCTCGAGCGCTGGGGGTCGGTATCAGCCAGCGCCACGACGTGGCCTTCCCAAGCCAGGGCCGAGGCCAGCGAGGTGGCGATGGTGGTCTTGCCGCAGCCACCCTTGGCGTTGATGACGGCGATGGTGCGCATGATTGAAGCTCCCGCAGATGTCTTGATTCAGCGCTGGCGCGGATCCGGCAGTCCCGAGTGCAGCATCCAGCGCCCCAAATCGTCATCGTAGCGCCAGACCTCGCGGTGATCCACAACACGCTCCCGCGCGCTGTGAATATGGTAAAGCCGCAACCGTGCCAGGCGCTCCAGTTCGTGCCCGTCCGGGTCGACCAGCACCTGCCGGACGCGATACTCGGTGACCCGGAATTGATGCAGTCGGTCCACGTCAAGCTGGCTGATGGGCTGTTCGCTCAGGTACTCGGGATGGATGAAATCGATCAGCGCGTCAAACTGGCTCCAGCGGATCAGGCTTTCCCAGGCGTCCATGGTTTCGGTGCGCGCTGTCTGGACCTGGTTGCCGCCGCATCCGCCAAGGCCGAGTGCGACAAAGACCAGAATCAACAAAAGCGGAACAGGCAAGACTGATCGCATGAGTTCAGGGGCCGGATGACGTAACCAGTGCAGCATAGCGCGCACTCAGGCTGGCTGCCACTTCGCCGTTGGCCGTCGCCCGGATGGCAAGATCCAGCCGGCCTTTGCCGTTTTGACCGGTTGCGGCCAGAAACGCCTGCTGTTCGGCCGGCTCGGGCCAGTCGCATGCGGCCTGGTAGGGCCCGTGTACCGGGCGCAAAAAAGACAATTCGCAGCGGCCGATCACCAGTTCGGCCTTGAGCCCCTCGCGCCGCAGCAGCAGCCGGGGCAGCGACCAGCCGGCCAGAATCATGGCGCTGGCCAGCGCGCCCCCGAAGGCCGTGCCCTTGTCGTTGACGCTGGGCGGCAGCGGGAAATCGAGCCGGATGCCGTCAGCGTCAAGCCGGCCAACGCGCAGCGTCATATATCTGGCCATGGGGATGCTGTCGAGCAGTAGCGGCTCCAGCCATTGTTGTTCTTCCTGAAAATCCATCGCGACGGTCGTTGAGCAACGACCTCATGGTAGCGTGCCGGGTCATGCCGCGCACGGCGGCCACGTACAATTCCCCGCCATGGTCTCAACCCCCGAATCCTCCCGCCTGCCTTTCATCGCGCGCACCCTGATGCCGCGCGAGGTCACCGCCAATGCGGCCATGGCGGTTGCGCTGGGCGCGCTGGAAGGCGGGCTGGTCGGGGTCATCGTCAAGACCCAGTTCGATGGCGTGGCCGATCCGGTCTGGGTCAACCTGGCCGTGGCGCTGGTGGCCGGGGCGCCGGCGTTTGCCAATATCGCCTCGCTGTGGATTTCCGGGCTGGCTGAAGGCGGTGACCGGACGGCCTGGGTCGCGGCCCTCAAAGGGTTGACCGCGGTGTTTCTGATCGTGCTGGCCCTGGCCCCGGTGACGCCGGTCGGGCTGGTGATGGTGACCCTGGCGATGGTGGCCAGCCGGCTCGCCTGGGCCGGGGTTATCACCTTGCGTGCGGCCATCTGGCGGGCGAACTTTCCGCGCCATGTCCGCGGCCAGATCACCGGACGGATCACGGTGATCTACTCCATTGTCATTGCATTGACCGCCGGTGCGATCGGCGCCCTGATGTCGTGGTGGCCGGAGGCCTGGCGGGTCCTGTTCCCGCTGGCCGGCGTGCTGGGGCTCATGGCCGCGGCTCGCTACCGCCGGGTGCGGATCCGTCACGGTGGCCAGCTGCGGCGCCAGGAACTGCACCAGCGCGCCGACCGCCAGGGCGGGCAGTTCCGCGCCAGCCTGCGGATTCTGGCCCGGGACCGGTGGTACCGGCGCTACATGCTGACCATGTTCGCGTTTGGCAGCGGCAACCTCATGGTGATCGCCCTGCTGGTCATTCTGTTGACCGAACAATTCGGCTTTTCGCGCTTCAGCCAGGTCATGATTACCACCACCATGCCGCTGCTGACCCTGGCGGTGTTTACCCCAATCTGGGCGCGCCGTCTGGACGCGGTGCATATTCTCGACTATCGCGCCCGGCAGGCCTGGACTTTCGTGCTCGCGCTGGGGCTGTTCACCGTGGCCGCCGCCGCAGCGCAGCACTGGCTGTTCTGGGTCGGGTCGCTGGCGCTGGGCGCGGCCTTTGCCGGCGGCAAGCTGGGCTGGAACCTGGGCCACAATGATTTTGCCAGCGATGATCAGTCGACGCTGTACATGGGCATCCATGTCACCCTGACCGGCCTGCGCGGGCTGCTGGCGCCGCTGGCCGGCGTGCTGGTGTACCAGTGGCTGGAGTCCCACCAGGCCGGGCTGGGACGATGGGTGCTGCTGTTCCCGTTTATGCTTACTCTGGGTGGCGCGCTGACCTTTGTCATCCTGGCCCGGTTGAGGCGGTCGGAGCAGGGCGCCAGCGTGGCAGAATGACGGCTGGCCTCCTCCTGACCGTACCCGGCATGATCACTACAACATCCCGTTGGTTGTTTTCCCTTTGTGCCTTGATGGCCTGTGCTCTGCTCGCGGCTGGCGTCGCTCCCGCTGGAGATGTCGCCAAGGGCAGCCTCGCGGAACGCGAAATGCGTCTTCTGGCCGAGCGGTTCCCGGGGCGAATGGCCGGCACGGCGCAGGAGCTGGCCGCGGCTGAATACCTGCTGGAGCGCTTCAACGACATGGGTTACGAGGCCCGGCTGCAGGGCTTTCCGGTGCGCTACAGTTTCCATCCTGCAG
>SKIE01000026.1 GCA_007116585.1 Wenzhouxiangella sp.
CTGATCGAGCAATATGTTGGCAAAGATGATCATGATCAGGGCCTTGGTTTGAAGCAGCCAGCCGATGATGCGGGCCTCGCCGGCCGGCCAGCCTAGCATTCGACCGGCCAAGCGCGTGCCCAGCAGCTTCCCCGAAACACCGGCAACCAGCAAGGCCGCGGCAATCAGCAGCACCGCTGTTCCACCCAGTTCCCATTCCGTGCGCAACCCGGTCGACAGGAAGAACACCGGCATCATGATCAGCAGCAAGGTGTAGCGCAGTCGGTCCAGACGCGCCTCGCCCAGCCAGCGGCTCTCCATCACGGCACCGGCCAGAAAGGCGCCGACCATGTAGTGCAGGCCGGCCCAGTCCGCCCCCAGCGCGCAGGCCGCCAGCCACACCAATGCAATAAACCAGCGGTCCGATTCAGGCAGGCGCGGCAGGGCCCTGCGTAAAAATATCGCAGCCACAACAAAACACGCCAGAAAAAGGCTCTGCTTACCCAGGCGCTCGAAATCCAGCAGAATCAGGGCCAGCACGCCCCAGATCGCGATATCGTCCAGGCTGGCGTAGCGCAGCACGCGCTGGCCGAGCGGTTTGCGCAGAATGTCGATCTTTTCCATGAACAGCATCAGGATGGGCAGCGCGGTGACCGCGCAGGCCATGCCGATACTGACCACGAATTGCCAGGGCAAGGCGGCAGCGCCCATCCAGGCCGGGTCGTGCCAGAGGATCAGCCCGCCTACCCCAGCGCCGAGCATCAGCGGCGTAAAGAGCGCAAACGAGGCGGTCACGACGCTGTCCTTGCGCTGCGCCCAGGCCTGGGAGAGATCAAGCTCAAGCCCCGCCACCCAGACAAACAGCATCACGCCCCAGCTGGCTATCCCGCTCAGCATCAGCGTGACCTCAGGCGTAAACACGGCCGCATAAGCGCCCGGAAACACCGCGCCCAGCAGCCCGGGACCCAATGCAATGCCGGTGAGAATCTGAACGACCACCAACGGCGCCCAGCGCTCCGTGGCCCCCAGCCGCCAGATCATGTACGGCACGGCCAGGATGATGATCATGGCCAGCAGCATTTTTTCGGTGGTGCTCACGGTGCCGTCAGCGGCTCAAACCTTGAGTCAGTGCTCCGCATTGCCGCGCCAGTTCGGCGATGCGCCCCCAGTCCTGCCCCGCAATGGCAGCCTCGGGCACCATCCAGGAACCACCCACCGCGATCACATTGGGCAGCGCCAGGTAGTCAGGCGCATTGGCCGGGGTAATCCCCCCGGTCGGGATGAAGCGCGCCTGCGGAAACGGGCCCGACAATGATTTCAGCAGCGGCAGGCCGCCAACGGCCTCAGCCGGAAAGAGTTTGAAATACCGGTGCCCGTGGGCCAGCCCAAGCATCAGCTCCGAGGCCGTCGCAACACCGGTGATGAGCGGCAGTTCGACATTACGTGCCGCGCGGTAGAGTTCATCGGTTGCGCCGGGCGCAATCGCGAAGCGCGCGCCCGCGTTTTCGACGCGGGCGAGGTCTGTGGCGTCGAGGACCGTGCCGGCGCCTACCAGCGCATCCGGCAGCGCTTCGCGTATGCGACGTATGGCATCGATTGCGGCCGCGGTGCGAAGGGTGATCTCCAGCGCCTTGACGCCGTTGCTCAAAAGCGTTTGCGCCAGGTCAACGGCCTGCTCGGCCGACTCGATGCGAATCACCGCGACCACCGGGGCATCGACAAACAGCTTACCGGCGGTCTGGTTGGGCGTGGGTGAGGGGTTCATGGCTGATCACTTCGGGGCAATTGGAGACTCAAAGCCGCGCCCAGCAACCCGGGCTCGGGATGCGTCACCACAAGCACCCGGACCCGCTCGAGATGGGCGGCAAACCGGCCTTTGTCGAGGAAAGTATCGCGGAACGCGCTGGATTTCAGAAACGGAATAAGGCGCGGCACGATACCACCGGCAATGGCCACGGTATTGGCGCCATGGAACAGCGCGGCATCGCCGGCCACGCTGCCAAGAACGGCGCAAAACCTTGCCAGTGCGGCGTGAGCGAGCGGATCATCGCCGGTCAACGCCAAGCTCACGATCTCGGCCGGTGTTCGGAGTGATTCATCCGGCGTGATCGACTGGGTTGGCGTCCGCTCGCCCAAGGCGGCGTGGATTTCGGCAAGCCCCGGGCCGGACAGGACGCGTTCGATCGATACCCGCCCATGGCGCGCCGCCAGCCAGTCATATATCTGCCGCTCTTCGGCCCCCAGCGCGGCAAAACTGATATGCCCGCCCTCGGTTTCGACCACCTGCCACAACCGCTGCCGGTCGCGCAGCAGCAACGCCACGCCCATGCCGGTGCCCGGTCCGATCACGCTGACCGGCCCGACAATCGGCTCGCCATCCCTGCCATGCAGCTGTTCGTATTCACCGGGCTGAAGCACAGAAACACCCAGCGCCGCGGCGCCGAAATCATTCAGCACATCCAGCCGCTCAAGCCCCAGATCCTCCGCCAGCGTCCTGCGACTGAAGGCCCATGCGCGGTTGGTCAGCCTGATTTCATCGCCGTGGACCGGACAGGCCACGCCAAGGGCCGCGCGCCGGGGCGAGGCATCAACGCTGCTCAGATAATGGGTCGCTGCCTCTTGCAGGCTGGCGAAATCCGCGGTTGGCAAGACCCTGGCCTCGCGCAGAACCGGTCGGTCTGGGCCATGTTCGGCCAGGGCAAATCTGGCGTTCGTGCCGCCGATATCGCCGACCAGCGAGACGGCCGCCATGTCAGCCCGAAATCGAGTCAGGGAACAGACTACAGGCCCCCTGTTCGGCATCGCCGACGACGGCACGCGCGGTGATGAACAGCTCTCGGCCACAGCCGTAGACCGATTGCTCTGCGACCGGAGCGCACGCTTCGCGCTGAGCGAACGTTGCCGGGTCGCCGCCAATGTCCAGCACGCCCCGTTCGGCATCAATCCGCACGGGATCGCCATCGCGCACACGGCCGATCGCGCCGTCATTGGCAGCCTCGGGCACCACATGAATGGCAGCCAGCACGGTGCCGGAAGCACCCGACATGCGACCGTCGGTGAGCAGGGCGACGCGCTGCCCGCGATCCTGCAGCACCTGCAACGTCGGCGTGAGCTTGTGCAGCTCGGGCATGCCGTTGGACTTTGGTCCCTGCCCGCGGATCACGGCCACAAAATCGCCGGTGAGTTCGTTGCCGGAAAAGGCCTTGAGCAGATCGTCCTGGGAGTCGAATACCCGCGCCGGGGCCTCGATGCGGCGGTGTTCCGGTACGACGGCTGAAATCTTGACAACGGCGCGCCCCAGGTTGCCCTTCACCAACCGGATACCGCCCTCGGCTGCAAAGGGTTCCCGCACCGGCCGCACAATGTCGAGATCAAGCGAGGTGGCCGCAGCATCACGCCAGCCCAGTTGCTCGCCGTCCATGAAAGGCTCCTGCGCCTGCTGGTAGAGATCACCGCCATGGACGCAGCGAATATCCGGATGCAGCAGGCCCGCGTCCAGCAGTTCGCGAATCACAAGGCCCAGCCCCCCGGCTGCGTGGAAGTGATTCACGTCGGCCTGGCCGTTGGGATAGATGCGGGTCAGCAGCGGCGTTGAACGCGAGATCGCGTCCAGATCATCCCAGTCGATGATCAGGCCCGCGGCACGGGCAATGGCAATCAGATGGATGGCATGATTGGTCGAGCCGCCGGTCGCCGCCAGCCCGACCATGGCATTCACCATCGCCTTTTCATCCACGGTCTGGCCGATTGGCGTGTAGTGCTGACCCCGATGCGTGATGTCGCAGGCACGTTCGGCCGCCGCCAGCGTCAGCGCGTCGCGCAACGGAGTATTGGGGTTGATGAACGCCGCACCAGGCAGGTGCAGACCCATGACCTCCATCAGCATCTGGTTGGAATTGGCCGTGCCGTAGAAGGTGCAGGTCCCCGGCGAGTGATACGACGCCGACTCCGCCTCCAGCAGATCCTCGCGACTGGCCTTGCCCTCGGCATAAAGCTTGCGAACGCGAGCTTTCTCGCTGTTCGGCAAACCCGACGGCATTGGACCTGCCGGAATGAGGATGACCGGCAGATGACCGAAGGCCAACGCGCCGATCAGCAAGCCCGGCACGATCTTGTCGCACACGCCGAGCATGACCGCCGCATCAAACGTATTGTGCGACAGGGCTACTGCGGTGGCCTGGGCGATCACGTCGCGCGAGAACAGCGATAACTCCATGCCGGTCTGGCCCTGCGTCACGCCGTCGCACATCGCCGGCACGCCGCCGGCAAACTGCGCCGTGCAGCCTTTGGTCTGGGCAGCGAGCTTGATCAGGCCGGGAAACCGCTCCAGCGGCTGGTGGGCCGACAGCATGTCGTTATAGGCAGAAACAATCCCGATATTGGGCTGCTGCATGGCCTTGAGCACCGGCTTGTCTTCGCCGGATGCGGCAAAGGCGTGGGCGAGATTGCCGCAGCTGATCTGGCTGCGGGCTGTGCCGCCGTCGGCGGCGTCAGAAATGCGGTCGAGGTAGCGCTGGCGCGAAGCGCGACTGCGCTGGGCAATCCGGTCGGTGACTTGCTGGATACGCGTATCAATCATGGCTGTCAGGGACTCCAGAACACTTCCAGTCGCTCACCGGCTGCGCGCAGCAGCGCTGCCACCGGCAAGACGTCTTCATCGGCATCGATGCGGGCTGCTTGCTGCAGCACCTCCCGCTTTGCCTCCCCGGTGATCACCAGCAGCAGGCAGCGCGTCTGCAGCAAGCGAGCCAACGTCAGGCTGATGCGCGAAAATGGCGCTTCCGGCGGCAGCGGGTCGGGCGTTACGGCCAGAGCCGATGCTGGAGCCTTCGGGTCCAGCCCTGCGGCCAGCGCGGGTGACCCGGGAAACAGCGAGGCAAAATGGCCATCGCCCCCCATCCCAATCATGGCCAGGTCGAACGGCTTTGGCAAACCGCTCAGAACGCGCTCGGCGTGGTGCGGGTCGGCATCACCCGCCAACGGATCGGGCGCCAGGCTGCGAACGTCCAGGTCAGTCCGCGCAAACTGCCGCCGGATTTCACCAACGTTGCTGGCAGCATGATCCGGGCCCACCCAGCGCTCGTCGGTGGGCACGGCTGTGACCCGAGCCCAGTCCAGCGGCAACGACGCCAGTCGCGCGTAAATCGGTTTGGGCGTGCTGCCGCCGGACAAGGCCATGGAGACGGTCGGCCGCTCGGCCAGGCTGGCGGTCAGCTGCTGCTGCAACCGGTCGGTAACCGCTGCTGTCAGCGCTGCACGGTCGGGAAATTCATGCCAGTTCATCGGTTCTCCCGGAAGTCTATTCGCGCCAGCTGTGGCCGTGCCGCTCCGTCAACGCCACGGCCGAACTCGGACCCCAGGTGCCGGCCGCATACAGTTTGGGTTTTGATCCGGACTCGGTCCAGCCGGCGATGATCTCATCGACCCACTGCCAGGCCGTCTCCACTTCGTCGCGGCGCACGAACAGGGTCCCGTTGCCTTCCAAAGCGTCAAGATACAGGCGCTCGTAGGCGCTTCGACGACGCTTGTCCTCAAATGCGTTGTGCAGGTCCAGGTCAAGCGCGACCTGGCTCAGCTGCACCCCTTTCCGGTCCAGCCCCGGGGTCTTGTTCATCAGGCCCAGTGAGATACGCTCTTCCGGCTGCAGACGAATCACCAGGGCGTTGGGCTGCATCTGGGCTGCCGCCGACGGGAAGATCGAGTGCGGGACGCGCTTGAACTGCAGATAGATTTCGGTCATCCGGCGCGGCATTCGCTTGCCGGTGCGAAGGTAAAACGGCACCCCCGACCAGCGCCAGTTGTCGAGGTGGGCGCGCAGGGCGACAAAGGTTTCGGTGCTGGTTGCCGCCCCCACTTCGTCGACATAACCGCGCACTGCCTCACTCTTGATTGCCCCTTCGGCATATTGCCCGGCTACGCTATGGCTGGCCAGGTCGGCACCGCGGATGGGTCGCAGCGACTGCAGCACCTTGATTTTTTCGTTGCGGACCGCGCCCGGTTCAAACTGAGCCGGTGGTTCCATTGCGGTCAGGCACAGCAGCTGCAGCATGTGGTTCTGGACCATATCGCGCATGGCGCCATAGTGATCATAGTAAGTGGCCCGACCCTCGAGGCCGACGGTCTCGGCAACCGTGATCTGCACCTGTTCGATATGCTGCGCGTTCCACAGGGGCTCGAACAGCGCGTTACCGAAGCGCAGGGCGAGAAGATTCTGCACGCCATCCTTGCCGAGGTAATGATCGACCCTGTAGATCTGATCTTCGGCAAACACCTGGCCGGTCTTGTCGTTGATCTCCGCGGAACTCTGCAGGTCGTGACCAATGGGCTTTTCGAGCATGACCCGGCAGTCCTCATCCACCAGACCACTGGTTTGCAGGCCATGGCAGATCGTCGGGTACCAGCTCGGTGCGGTTGAGAGGTGATACAGCACGTTGCCCGTCCGAAGACGACGTACCGCTTCGGCCAGCGCACCGAAGGCGTTGTGATCACTGAGGTCCACGCTCAGGTATTCGATGCGATTGAGCAGGCGCGACCTCGCCTGTTCATCGCTGATCCCTGATTCGGCCAGCGAGTCCGCCACCTGGGCGCGGAACTCAGAGGTGTCGCCCTCCCTGCGACCGCAGCAAAGAATGCGCAGGCGCTCCGGGAACAGGCCGTCTTCGTTGAGCCCCAGAAGTGAAGGCAGCAGCATGCGCTGGGCGAGGTCACCCGTGGCCCCGAAAATTACCAGCAGGGTGGCTGTTTGTGGGCTCATCGAATCATGTCCTTGTGACGAATTGCATGCGCAGTCGTCAGACAAACTGCGGCGCGGCCGGGCGCAAGCGCGAAGATTGCAGACTGGCCAGGTAAACCTGATGAGGCGGTTGAGCGCGGACGATCTGGTTGACCGAGGCGCGGGTCTCTGCCATGAAATCCTTGAGGTCAGCCACAGCCATCTTGTCTACAAACGGATGATAGGCCGTGGGTTCGATACCCTGGCCCGACATTACCCAAACCCAGGACTGCTCTGCAAACAGCTCGTACTGATCCCTGAACACGCGCGCGTTGCTGCTGAACAATCGGATCTTGTGCGCCAGTGTGTCGGGAACATCCATGTGGCGCAACTCCTTCCAGTAGGGCGAATCCGCGCGCTGATTGACGTGATAGTGCAGGATGATGAAGTCACGGATGTATTCCGATTCCAGCCGCACGTCGTTGTTGAACTGATCGATTTCAGCCTGTTCGATCTGCCCGGTTGGAAACAGCTTGATGAAACGAATCAGGCTGTTCTGAATCATGTGGATGCTGGTCGACTCCAGCGGTTCCAGAAACCCGCTCGACAGGCCCAGCGCCAGACAATTGCGGTTCCACTGTCGCCGTCGGCGGCCGATGGTAAAGCGCAGGCGGCGCGGCTCGGTGATGGGTTTGCCGTCAATGTTGTCCAGCAGCAGTCTGCGCGCCTGGTCTTCTTCCAGATAGTCGCTGCAGTAGACCAGCCCGTTGCCGACACGATGCTGCAGGGGAATTTTCCATTGCCATCCGGCGCTGCGGGCGGTCGAGCGCGTGTAGGGCATGGGCGGGGCCACGGACTCGCTCTGCACCGCAATGGCCGAATCGGATCGCAACCAGTGCGACCAGTCTTCCCAGCCGGTCTTGAGCGCCTGTTCGATCAACAGCCCGCGGAAACCGCTGCAGTCGATGAAGAAGTCACCCGCAACGCTCTGACCGGACGCCAGCCGCACGGATTCGATGAAACCCGACTCGCCGTCGAGCTGGACATCAACCACCTTGCCTTCGATCCGACGCACACCCAGCGACTCGCTGTAGCGCCGCAGCATGCGCGCATACAGCCCGGCGTCGAAATGGTAGGCGTAGTGGGGCTTGCGCTCACCGTTCTTGCCGAATCGTCCGGCCCGGGCCAGACTCGATTCGACGCTGAACTCGTTCAGGCTGGCCGGCTCGCCCTGGCGCCGTGCCTTGAGCCAGTAGTGATGAAACTGCGCGGCCCAGGCATCAGCACCCGGTGGTCCGAACGGATGGAAGTAGCGGTCGCCGAGCTGGCCCCAGTTCTCGAACTCGATTCCCAGCTTGAAAGTGCCGTTGACTTCGCGCAGGAATTCCGCCTCGTCAAGTTCCAGCAGAAGATGGAAATTCCTGATGGCCGGGATGGTCGCCTCACCTACGCCCACCGTGCCGATCTCATCGGATTCGATCAACTCGATCTGTTTGATATCTGCAAAGGTCTTGGCAAGCCCGGCCGCCGCCATCCAGCCGGCGGTACCCCCGCCAACGATGACGATGCGCTTGAAGTCGTTATGTGCCTGATTCGGTTTCATCGGTTCAACTTGTTGCGCAAAAACGTGCGCAGACGCCGTGCGGTGGACTCATCCAGCGTGCCCAGGACACCCCGGCTGTGCTCGGGGATATGCGCCACGGTCTGATCATCGGCGCTGAAAACATAATGATCAAACAGGCCCTGCCAGGCGCGACGCTGCGATAACGGCAAATCACGAATATTCAGGATGGCATGCAGCAGGGCGTCATTGGGCGCGCCCATATGTTCGGGCACTTCGCGCCACCAGTGATTGATCAGGATATTGAAGGGTTCAAGTCCATCGACCTGGTGCCACCACATGCTCGGAATATAGACCGCATCGCCGGCTTCCAGTACCGCAGCGCGCGCCGAGGCGAGCGCCTGCTCATACCGCGGGTGTTGATCAAAATCCGGATTTTCAAAATCCACCAGGCTGATCTGCTGGCCTGCCGGCGTCAGCTCCATCGGCCCCACGTACAGGTTCTTCAACTGATCCGGCGGAAACAGGGTAAAGCGACGCCGGCCGGCGCAGACGCAGGCAATGTTTTCCAGCGCATCGTAATGCGCCGCCACGCGGGTCCGGTTACCCAGCCAGATGCGCACCGAGGCCCGGTGCTCACCGGACGGCAGCCGGTTTTCTTCGCCCAGGCCAGGCAGGCACAGATCTATCGACGATGACCCCACATAAATTGTCGGTGGTTGCGGATCATCAGCGTAGGCGAGCAGCTTGTCCAACACCTGCCCCAGGCCCACACGCGCCGGCTCGAAATTGGTGTCGGTCAACGCCTTGTTGTAGAAAATACGACCCTGGGTTTCAGCCTCGCCGATAAAGGCGGTGACGGCTTCTCCACGATCAAAGCGCCGCAGGTAATCCATGGCGTCGCTGTCGGATGTCCGTGCCGCCGCTACCAGCGGCCAGTCGGCGGTCAGTCCGCGCAAGACTGCGGGCTCTTCCAACTCGGACACTGCCGCGAAGACTTCATCGGCAGAAACGCCGGAGATCTCTCGCAGAGGGGCGACCGGCGGTGGCATCAGCCAGACCTGCTATCGTCAGCCAGACGCTGATTCTTGCGTTCGATCAGAACCGCCAGTTGCGGCATCGAGGCCAGCAGCATATAGATGTGCTGCAGATAACCCTTGTCGTGCAGCAGCGCCAGGCTGTCGCCGTCCAGAGACTGCAGGCGCTCTTCATTGATCGTGTACAAACCGGTCAGCGCGTGCCGCTGGCCGTTCCCGAACTGAACCTCGAGGTTGAGCGATTCGATCAGGTCCATGCCAACCAGCAGACGCGAAAACGCTTCGCTGGCCTGGTGTCCTTCATGAATCTGACCGAGCACCTGGTTGGCGCGCTCCAGCAGCGGACCTTCGCCACCCTGCGGAAGAAATACCGGCTCTCCATCACCGCTGAGACTTACGGCAGGATGCTCCATATCGATATGGACCACCGGGCCCTCCTGGAAGCCAATCAGAAACGGCTGTCGCTCCACGGTCAGCGGAAGACGGCGGGCCAGCCAGCGGTCGCCGCCCAGGTAGAGGTTTTCATCAGTCTCGAAACCCAGCAGCGCGACGATGTCGTAATGGCCGCCCTCGGCGTTTCGGGCCAGAAACAGCGGATACTCGGCCTGCAGCGCGCCCAGTTCGACAGGAAAGACGCGCGCGAGGTGGCTGTCAAAACCGTGGCCTGGCGCAAAGCGGCGCCGAATCCGAAGATTCTTGTGCGTGACGTTGTCGAGGAGTTCGTGGCGGGCCATGATTGATCAGTCGCCTATGCGGTGTGAGCCAGGATGTTCGCATGACCTTCAGCGACCCGAGGTGCCTGCCCCAGCAGGCTGCGCTGGTCCGGCAGCTCAGCCAGCAGGCGTTGGCTGGATGTCTCGACCTCCCGGAAGAGGCGATAGGCAGCGTCGCGCTCGGCTGCCTCGCCGGCGCGTTGCCGGGGCTGGGTTTCAAAACCCATGCCGTACAACACGTACTGATAACTGGCGGCTGAAAAGACTTCGTCGATTTGCGGGAAGTCCCGGGCGCCGGGCACCTGATAACGCCACAGCTGCAGCAGCTCCCGAAGTCGTGCAGGAATCGTCTCGGATCGGCGATTGTCATGCCAATAGGGCGAATCTTCCCGACGACTGAGCACGTAGTGCAGCTTGAGGAAGTCAATGATGCGCTCCCAGCGGTAGCCGAACGTGTCGTTGAAGCGCCGTGATGCCATCTCCATGGTGTCCCGCGTGGCCGGCAGATCATCGGCGATCATCTCGGCCGACAGCTCAATCATCACAAGCGCGCTCGCCTCCAGCGGCTCGATGAACCCGGCCGACATCCCCACCGCCACGCAGTTCCGGTGCCAGAAGCGCTCGCGATATCCGGGCTGGAATCGAAGCTGACGTGGCGTGATGCGATCGGCGTCAGCGGCGGTTTCGGATGCCAGGTAGCGGCGAAAGACGGCTTGCGCCTGCTCATCTGTACTGTGGGCACTCGAATAGACATAGCCGATACCGCGCCGGGACGTCAGTCCGATATCCCAGATCCAGCCCGCCTCCTGCGCGGTCGAGTTGGTTTGCGATTCTATTGGACTGTTGGCGTCGGCATAGGGAACCTGCGCGGCCAGCGCGCGGTTGTTGAACAGGACATGGTCCTGCGCGCGCAGCCCAATCCCGTAATGGTTGCCGATCAGCAGGGCCGCCTGACCTGTACAGTCCACGAACAGGTCAGCCTCAACCACACCCTCGCGCGCCATGTTCAGACCCTGAATGTCTTCGTCAGGCGAGCCCTGAATGCTTTCGACATGATCCACGAGGTGACGCACACCCAGCTGCTCGATGCAGTGCCGTTTGAGCAGATCGGCAAACTTGCCGGCGTCGAGGTGATAACCATAATTCAGGACATGGGCGTATTCAGGTGTCGAGGCCTGCTTCGGCGCCAGCCGCCGGTCGCAGACCCGCGCCTGCGGCGTCACGGCATCGGCAAAGCTGACCTGATGTCGATGCGCCTGCCAGTAGGGCACCACTCGATGATTGGGATAGCCGGCAGGGGCAGAAAACGGATGGTAGTAGACATCATCCGACGTGCCCGTGACCCAGCCCCTGAAACGCGTGCCCTGCTTGAGCCCAGCGGTGCACTGCGCCAGGAAATCTTTTTCGCTGATACCGATGCGGCGAAGTGTCGACCGCATGGTCGGCCACGTGCCCTCACCGACGCCAATCGTGCTGACATCGGGCGATTCGATCACGGTGACCTGGATCCCCCCGTCATCGCCGCTGGGATAGCGACTGGCGATCAGCCCAGCCGTGATCCAGCCGGCACTGCCGCCGCCGACGATAACGATCTTGCTGATGCCGTGATCTTGCTTGTCCATAAACAATCAAGCCGCTGTTGCCAGCGGCTTGAAGTCAGCTTCCGCTGGTCATGATCAAAACGCCCATCGCGCACCGATATTGTAGCGCGCGCCATATTGGTTACCCCGAACCATCTGTTCCGGGTACCGGACATAGACCCGCTGCGTTTCCTGGGTCACGTTGAGCCCCTCGAAAAACACCGTCAGGTTGGGTGTGGCAAACCAGGACAGATTGACGTCCAACTGGCCATAGTCTTCGACAAAGACTGGCGCATCAAACTGATCAAACCCGGCCACGAACTCATCCCGCCAGTTCCAGGCGACTCGAGCGGAGATATGCTCGTTTTCGTAGAAGCCGATCAGATTGTAGGAGTCGCTCAGCCCCGGCAGGGCAAACTGCCGGTCAAGCACATCACGGTCTACCTTGACATCACCAGTCACGAGCGTCGCGTTGGCCTGAACACCAAATCCGGTGTCGCCGAACATGTGCTGAACCTGGAACTCCCAACCCCAGACCCTTCCCTGCTCGGCGTTGTCGGTCGTGGACACATTCCAATTGATGACTGGATCTCCAGGCTCGGCCCGGACAGGCGTCGTTGCAGGCACACCCAGGTTTTCATTGATGCGCGCAAAAATATTGGCATTGCTCAAGGGAACTCCCTCGGCGGCCAGTTGCTCTCGCGCCAGTTCTGCTTGTGCGCCGCGGAATGGGTCAAGCAAGTTGGGGAACGATTCACGCACAGTGGTAGCAACAAGGAAATTGTCAACATGCTTTCGGAAGTAGCTGACCGATGCATAACTGCCCGGTGCGTAATACCATTCGAGCGCGAGGTCGAAGTTATCCGACACATAGGGAAGCAGAGCAGGGTTGCCTGAACTAGCCTCCCTGTTTTGCGGGTTGGGGTTGCCGACAAAGCTCCGGACAGGGCTCAGTGCGCCGATCGGCGGCCGTGCCAGGGTACGGCTGTACGAGAATCGAGAAACCCAGTCCTGATCCCAGGTCAAGTCGAAATCCAGGCTGGGCAGGAACTCGGTGTTGCTGTTTTTCGCCGTCACGAATGTGGGGTCACCGAATTCAGTGACAAACTCGTCTCCCCCAACCCACACGACGGCCTCTGCTGGCACCTCATCCCCACTGGACCTGACCTGGGTGTCTTCGACGCGCAAGCCCACCGTCGCGTTGAAAGGCAGCCCCGCAATGTCGTCCTGAACATTCAACTGGAAGTAGGCCGAGTTAATGTCTTCCTTGACGCCAGCCCCGCTTGCATTGCCCAGCGGCCCGGGCCAGAAGAACCCCCGAGTTCCTGACGGGTCCTGAAACTCTGGCCCCCAGGACGGCCAGTACACATCATTGCATAGCGGATCGCCAGTCGAGAAGCAGTCCAGCGACTCATACACATCAATAATGCTTTGGAAGTCTCTTACGAAATAACGATCCAGCGGGAAGTCTCCCGCATTGGAAAAATCGGAGAGCAAACCGCGAAAGCTGGCATCCTCCCACAGCTCGTCGGGCCAGTATTGAGCCGAGGTCAACCAGAATCCGCCGGGCAACAGCCCGGAGAATGCGTTGCGATTGACGAATTCCTGGCTGGTGTGGCTGACCCCGAAGTCGAGGCCAACAATGGCGTTATTGCTGGGATTGGTCCAGTTACCGTCGAGCTGAAACTGCTGGATTTCATTCCGATTACGAACATCGAATGCCTGGCCGAACAACGAACCCATGTCGCTGGGGCGCAGGAAGTCCAGCATCTCACCGGTTTCCTGATCGCGGAATGTCGCCCCCCATATCGGGATACCACCACGGGAGTACGAGGCAAATTTCTCGTCAATGGTGGCGGTAATGGGGCCTGCACCGGGCACGAAGCCGCACCAGTCGCAGAAGGTGTTTCCAACAATCAGGTTGGCTGAGCTGCCGGGGCGGCCATCACCCAGCCCCCCGCCCTTCAACCGGGAGCGCGAATCATGGGCATCCAAAGCCAGAAACAGGTTGTCGGTCGCTTGAAACGTGACGTTAAAGCCGAGCGAGTCATTTGTTTTGATCGTATGATCACGGGCGACGTTGATCGCATAATCACCGCCGACCTGGGTAACGTCGGTCACGGTTCCGCGCTCGTTGACTGTAGCCGAGACGTTCGGATTGGCAAACCAGACCCCGAAGCTGTTGCGGTCGGCCTCGAATTCCAGTTCGGAATAGGTGTAGTCAAGCGTGGCGCGAACACGGTCGCTGGCTTGCCACTGCAGGGTCAGCTGGGCGTTGGTTCGCGTGCGGGAGATATCGGCAAAGCCATAGCCGGCATCCTGAGGATGCCACCAGACGCCATCAGCCCGCTGGTTGTTGTTGTTGACGGTCCCGCCTTCAAGGCCATAGTTGGGAATCCAGCTGTCAACCGCGGCAAACTCTTCACGATTATCGCGCTCCTCATAGGAGCCGGTAATGGCGATACCGAAGGTGTTGTCAGCGAAGGTGTTGCTGTAGATGCCGGCGATTTCCGGCGTAAAGCGATTGAGGTTGCCGAGATCGCCATCAGACGCCGACGTCTCATGCACCGCCTTGCCGACCACTGCGCCGCGCAGTCCGGGATTTTCGAGCGGCTTGGGGGTGATGATGTTGACCGTAGCGCCTATACCACCCGTGGGCAAAGATGCACGACCCGTTTTGATCACTTCAACCGCCGTGATACCGGTTGAGGCAATGTCACCGAAGTCGAAAGAGCGACCACCCTGGGTGGGCATGGACCGGCCGTTGAAGGTGACCAGGTTGAACTCCGGTCCAAAACCGCGCACCGTGATTTGCGATCCTTCGTTATTCGTTCTGCTGATCGAAATCCCGGGAATGCGCTGCAAGGCCTCTGCCAGATTCTGGTCCGGGAACTTGCCGATATCTTCCGCTGTGATAGCGTCGACCAGGCCGACCGCGTCCCGCTTTCGATCCATGGAACGCATCAGGCTGCCACGAACACCAATTACCTGGATGCGGTCGTCAGTAAAGAAGCCTGTATCCTCGGCTGTTTCATCATCCGAGACCGGCTCTTCAGCCTGCTTGGCATGAAGTGGCGCCATCATGCAAGTGCCGAGCGCGAACGCAATAGCCGCTGCCAGCGGTGTTTTACCGAACGTACGTTGGTTCATTGGAATACCCCTCCTGAGCCATCTCTCTCGTTATGAAGCTGCATTTATGTATGCGTCTGTTCTGCGAGCGCCCCGAATATTGCATCGCACAATAAATTGGCCCGGTTTTGACAGCGCGGTGTTTTGCGTTTTATAAAGGCTGCTGACAGCGTTGTCAACCTAGGGAGGGTATTGTGCTGTTATTCTCATATTCGCAGCATCTGTGAGTGTGCAATGCACAATTCAATACTAGCGTGAGCAAAACCGAACACAACCACCAGCAGCGCTGGCACCTGATTCGAATCGCTCTGACCGTAGCCTTGGGCGGTTTTCTGATGGGGTTTGATGCATCGGTCATTTCAGGCGTGGTGCGATTCATTCAGCCAGAGTTTGGCCTGACCAGCCTCCAGCTGGGCTGGGCGGTTGGTTCACTTACCCTGACGGCGACCCTGGGGATGCTGACAGCCGGTCCGTTGAGCGATCGCTTTGGCCGACGCGCCGTGCTGGCCACCGCAGGCGTCCTCTATGCCGTTTCAGCGATCGGCTCGGCCCTGGCGCCGGACTTCGCAAGCTTTGTGCTGGCGCGCATGGTCGGCGGCCTCGGTGTGGGCGCCTCATTGATCATCGCGCCGATGTATATCGCCGAGATTTCTCCGGCCAAGAGTCGAGGCAAACTTGTTAGCTTGAACCAGCTCAACATCGTGCTCGGCATTTCCGCGGCTTTTTTCAGCAATTACCTGATCCTCCAGTGGTCGCAGTCGGATTCGGCATGGGCTCAGACGCTGATGCTGGATGCCCATGCCTGGCGCTGGATGCTCGCTGTTGAAACCATCCCGGCGCTGTTGTTTCTGTCAGGACTGCTGTGGGTCCCGCAAAGCCCGAGGTGGCAGATCATGCGGGGTCTTGATAAAAAAGCGAAACAGACCTTGCTGCGTTTATTTCCATCTGACGCTGTCGAGCAGCAGATCAATGACATCCGCCAAAACCTTCAAAACGATGCGAGGAACGCCACTCTCCCCATCCGTGAGCTCTTACATCCTGCCCTGCGGCTGGTGTTGATCGTTGGCTTTGTTCTGGCCGTGCTGCAGCAGATTACCGGCATCAATGCCGTGTTTTTTTACGCACCGACCATATTTGAGCAATCCGGCATTGGCGCTGATGCCGCTTTCATGCAGGCTATTCTGGTTGGATTGACCAATATAGTATTCACCATCGTGGCGATGCTGTTGATCGACCGGCTGGGTCGCCGACCGCTGTTGATCGGCGGCATGGCGGGCATCGCCCTGTCAATGATGATACTGGCGTATGGTTTCGGTTCAGCGAGTTATGAACTGTCCGAGGAACGCTTGACGCCGCTGGCCCTGGCACCGGAAGTCATGACTCTGCTGGCGCCGCTGGAGTCCGAGGTCTTTTCCAGCGATACCAGACTTCGAGCCGCCCTGGCCAACGCCCTCGGCGAGGACATGGCGCGTGATTTGGATGCAGAACTCATTACCGCGACCATCACCATCAACCCGCGCCTGATCCTGTTCGCCATTCTGGCTTTTGTTGCCAGCTTTGCCGTCTCGATCGGTCCGGTGATGTGGGTGATGTTCTCGGAACTGTTCCCGCTGCGCGTCAAGGGACTGGCCATTTCACTGGCCGGGTTTCTGAATTCAGCCACCAGCTTTCTGGTCCAGCTGCTGTTCCCCGTTCAGCTGGCCGCGCTCGGCAGTAGTTTGACCTTTCTGATCTACGGACTGTTCGCGATCTTCGGGCTGATCTTTGTCTGGCAGGTCGTGCCAGAGACGCGACGCCAGTCGCTGGAAGCACTGGAAGTGCGGCTCACGCGCGCACCTTCCTGAAGCCGGAGCGAGTATCCGGCCTTACTGCCCGAAACGTTCAGGCTCGGCCGGACGATTGGCCATGATCTGTTCAATGCGCTCCATGATGTCCGGCGTGAGTTTCGCCACGACGTCAATCGAACGCAGATTTTCTTCAAGCTGGGACGGCCTCGACGCACCGAGAATCACACTGCTGACACGCCGGTTGCTCAAGCACCAGGCAATGGCCAGCTGCGCCAGCGTCACATTAAGTTCGCCGGCCAGATCCCGCAGCTGGCGAATCTTGTCGACATTGGCCTGACCGTCCTCACCGAGGAGCAGGTCTCGCAGCCACTCATAATCGGGCAGATTCAGGCGGCTGTCCACGGGGATGCCATCGAGATACTTCCCGCTCAAAACGCCAGAGGCCAACGGTGACCAGGTGGTGGTGCCCAAGCCATACTGTTCATACAGCGGGCGGTATTCGGCCTCGACCCGATCTCGGACCAGCAGGTTGTACTGAGGCTGTTCCACGACCGGCGGCAGCAGATGCTCCTGTCGCGCCACTCGGTGTGCCTCGGTGATTCGCTGGGCGTCCCATTCCGACGTACCCCAGTAGAGAATCTTGCCCTGAAGCCACAGCTGATGCATGGCGCGAACCGTTTCTTCGACCGGCGTGTCGATATCCGGCCGATGACAGAAATACAGGTCGAGGTAGTCAACGCCGAGACGCTGCAGCGCATGATCGCAGGCATCCCTGATATGCTTGGCCGACAACCCGAGCTGCGTCGGCTTGTCCCCGCCCCAGAATACCTTCGAGGACACAATGAACGTATCCCGCGCCAGCCCGAGCTGCTTCAGCGCCGCGCCCATGATCCTCTCCGATTCACCGGCCTCGTAGCCTTCCGCGTTATCGAAGAAGTTAACGCCGGCATCATAAGCAGTTGACAACAGAGTCTTGGCGTCCTCTATGCCGACCTGCTTGCCAAAAGTAACCCAGGAGCCCAGCCCCAAGGCAGAGACTTTCAGCCCCGACTGACCCAGCTTTCGATATTCCATCACTCTCGCCTCAAATCCTGATGCGCGTCGCCGGCAACCGTAGCACAATAACGACCCTGCCCAATCAGTCGTCTGAAACTCGCTGCAAGCCGTAAAAGCTCGGGTACACTTCGGCACCATGGCAAATTCGACGATTACAGACGTTGCCCGGCTGGCCGGCGTTTCAATCAAGACGGTGTCTCGAGTGGTCAACCGCGAGCCGGGGGTGCGGGATGAAACGCGCACGCGGGTTGAAAAAGCCATCGCGGAACTGGACTATTCCCCCAACCAGTCAGCGCGCGATCTGGCCAGCACCAGGGCCCATCTGATCTGCCTCGTTTACGATGACCCGAGCGACTACCGGCTGCCGTCTGCCGGCTACATCATTCGCCTGCAGGCCGGCGTGCTGCGGGTGTGCCGCAGCCGGGGGCACGAACTGCTGATTCACCCCTGCAGTTATCGGGACCCGAAAGCCGGAGACGAGCTGAAGGCGCTGATTCGCCGGGCCAGGCCGGCCGGCATCGTGCTGGCCGCACCGCTATCGAATGAACGAAAGATTGTACGGGCGGTCGCAGGCACGGGAACACCGCTGGTGCGGCTCTCGCCGGGCCTGAAAAAAACGCAAGGACATGTGGTGCTGACCAATGACCGCGAATTCAGCGCCGAGATGACCCGATACCTGGCATCCCTGGGCCACCGCAGAATCGCGTTTGTCGCCGGTAACCGCCTGCACAAGGCCGTTGGCCTGCGCCTGACCGGCTATCGGGATGGCCTGGAACAGAGCGATCTGCCGTGGTCGGAGAAGTTCGTCGTGCAGGGCGACAATTCATTCGAATCGGGGCTCGAGACCGGCCTGCAACTGCTGCAGCGGAAACGTCGCCCCAGCGCGATTTTTGCGGCCAATGACGATATGGCAGTCGGCGTGATGCGCGCGGCGGATCAACTCGGCCTGCGAATCCCCGATGACGTTTCGATCGCCGGCTGCGATGACATTACGCTGGCCGAGCAGGTTCATCCCCCGCTGACCACAATCCGACAACCCTTTTCGGCGATGGCCGAACAGGCCGCCCTGATGCTGGTCGACGACGCCGGCAATGATGAAAGTCAGGGACAACCGGTACTGGTTCCCGGCACGCTGAAGATTCGCGCATCGACCGGTCCCTTCAAGGGCTGAAAGCCCGGCAATCAGTCCTCGCGCAACACTTGTTTGGGCGTACGGTCTTCGAAAAAGACGCCCCAGTGTTTTTCAGCACCCAGCGCATCATCGGGGTCTCCTTTCCAGGGCTCATCAAACGCTGAAAAGAAAAATATCGTGACGTTGGCCCGCCGGGCCCACTGCTCGATTTCGTGATAATAGCGAGCCTGGGCTGCTTCCCCGGCTCGATCACCGAATTCACTGGCGGTGGTGGCCCAGCCGGCCTCCAGTACAGCCATCGGCACATCGGGCAAAGCCTCTCGCACGGCCATCAGGTTTTCCACGGTGTAGGACAATCCCTCGTCAATGTCACGCGCTTCCCACAGCGGGTAGGTGTGGACGCCGATGAAATCCAGTTCAGCCGCGAGCGGAGCGCCGTCACGGATCCACCATTCGTAGTTCTCGGCAACGGTCACCTGCTGTGAAACCTCGCTGCGCACTTCTCGGACGTATTCGATCATCTGTTCCAGCGGCACCAGATGATCTGTCCAGTCCACCAGCGCCTCATTACCCACATTGACCGCCACCACGATGTCGCCAAACTCCCGGGCCAGCTCGATACCACGCGCAATTTCGCGCTGATTTTCAATCCGGTTGTCGGCCAGTTCGTCATCCGGGATGGGCTCATCCAGCCACGGGCAACCTTCGTGGTTGCTGAGCTCCGCCCGCAGCCAAAGCCCCAGCATGACCTGCAGCGGCAGGTCATGTTCACGAATCAACTGCAGCACTTCGCGCGAGTTGATGCCGGCGTCATAAACCCGGATCAGGCGGAAGCCATGCTCGACCAGCAGCTCAAGGTCCTCGAGAATCTCCTCACGGCCTGGATTGACCGCACCGTCGCCGCGGTCGGGATGCTGCCCTTCACGAAAACCGGAATAGGCAATCGCCATCACTTGACCACTGATCAAGTCTTCAGCTGCCTGCACGAAGCCGTCCTCTACAAAAAACGGAATGTTGGCATGGGCAGCGCGGCCATGCCCGTCGTTGACGCGCGCAAACAGCCGATAGGCGCCGCGCTCGTCCATCCGGACGCTGGCCTCCGGACCGTCGGCCTGGACAATGGCGCCATCAATGCCGGGGATATAGACTTCATAGTCACCACCGACTTCAGTCGCTGTACTTTCCGGTTTGACCTCCCAGTGAAATGCCAGGCTGCCCGTGTTGTCGTGGAACAGATGGAAGCTGGCCGGATAGACCTGCCCGGCCAGCACAATGACGTTGTCGCGTGAGGTCCTGCCGGCAAGCTGCAGGTTTTCAACCCGGGGCGCACCCTGCGCCGGCCGCTCGCCGGTCCACATGTACTCAAGCACGTCGACGGCCTCGGTCTGCTCACCTTCAGGGGTCAGAACACCAAACCAGGTAGGCGTGCGCTCCTGCTTTTGTCCCCAGAAAAATGCATAGGACCCAATCAGCTGCTCCTGCAGCGCGCTGAACACGTCGCGGTAGCCGCGCAGGAACACGTCAGCTTTTTCCGAGCTGGTCAGCTCCACGGGTGCACCCCAGGTGGTGGCCTCCATCTCCCACCAGCCAATCGTGCCCCACTCGGTCACCATGATCGGCTGGTCCAGTCCAACGTCGGCCAGGGCTTCAGGCAGTCTGAACAGGTTGCCGTAGACCTGGAAACTCAGGAAATCGAGCGCCGGCGCGCGCTCCAGTACGGCTTCGATCACCTCAGCCCGAATGCCGGCAATGGCGGTGGTGGCCGGATGTTTGGGGTCAAGTTCATGAATCATCTCGGCCACGTCATTGACCGCATCCCAAACCCGCGGATTGGAGTAGCTGTGATTCAGCTCATTGCCAATGATCCAGAACAGCAAGGCCGGATGATCGCGATAGTGCAGCACGTCTTCGCGCATGGCAGCAAGCTGTTCCGCCACCGCGGCCGCGTCGTCGTAGTCGAAACCATGCCGCTCCGGCACCATTGGAAGACTCAACGCGACCGTCACCCCCAGTTCATGGGCCCGATCGAGCAAGCCGGGAATGTCCAACTCGTCAGAACGCGTGGTCCAGGTTCGAATCGAGTTCCCGCCCCGGGCGGCAAACGCTTCCAGATCATCCTCAACCATGCCAGCGCCGCGCACGGTGTAGGGCTGAACTCCGCGCAGCAATTGATAACCGGCCTCGCCACGAACGATCTCTACAGGCACCGGGTCGGCGCCGGTGGCTTCGGTTGACAACATAAAAGGCACCACCACGAACAACACCAAAAGCATGCTGTTTTTCATCCAAAACTCCGATCAGTTGGCAATCAGCTCAAACACGCCGCCCAGCTCGGCGTCCGAATTCCCCCCCACCCAGACATGAAACTGGCCCGGCTCCAGCAGCCAGCCGCGCAGGCGATGGTAAAAACGGAGCTCATCGGTGGACAGCCGAAACTCAACCCGGACGGTTTGACCAGGCTCGACCCGCACGCGCTGAAAACCTTTCAACTCACGCACGGGACGGGTAATGCTGGCGACCGGGTCGCGGATGTAGAGCTGAACCACCTCGATTCCGGGCCGCTGACCAGTATTGCTGAGATCCACGCTGAGCCGCACCGTGTCACCCGGCCTGTACTGTTCGCGATCAAGCCTGAGGTTGGCATACCGGAACTCAGCGTAGGACAACCCGAATCCAAAACTGAACTGCGGCGTCGGGTGCACGTCCATGTGAAAAGCTGACATGCCGAGCGAGGTTTGCGGTGCCTCGACCGGGAACTGATCCATATGCACCACGGTGTCTGGCGTCGGTGGCTTGCCGGTGTTGCGGGCGTTGTAATAAAGGGGTATCTGCCCAACAGCGCGTGGAAACGTCACCGGCAGCTTGCCCGACGGGCTCTCGACGCCAAACAACAGATCGGCAATGGCTGGCCCACCCATACATCCCGGGTGCCAGGCATATAAAATGCCGTCGACCTGGTCGATGATATTGGCCAACGTCAGGGGGCGACCAGCCAGGATTACCGCAATCACCGGCCGGCCACAAGCTTGAACACGCCGGACCAGGTCAACCTGCGCGCCGGGCAGATCGATATCGGCGCGTGAATGTGCTTCGCCGGACAGGATGGACTCCTCACCCAGAAAAAGCACGACGGCATCGGCCTCCCGAGCGGCGTCCAGCGTTTGTTCGATGTCGATAAAGTCACGACTGCGGCTGGTCTCCAGCGCCGGAGAATGAACCACCACGGCATCCTGCCCGACTGCGGCACGAACGCCTTCCAGGGCGCTTATGCTGCGCGCCACATCACCATCAAAGACCCAGGTACCCAGCTGCTCATAGGGCGCATCGGCCATGGGACCGATGACGGCCAGCTTTCGAAGCCGGCTGCGATCAAGCGGCAGCACCTCGTTTCGGTTCTGCAGCAGCACCATGCTTTCCAGCGCTGCCTGGTATGCCATCCGGAGCGCTTCTTCGCTCAGGGCCTGGCGATCATCGTCAGGCGGTGCGTATGGATTCTCGAACAGCCCAAGCTCGAATTTCATCCTAAGCACCCTGGACACAGCCGAATCGACCAGATCCAGCGGGACGACCCCGGACCGCACGGCGTCAGCCAAGTGGTGTGCATAGGTCTCGCTGGCCATCTCCAGGTCGACACCGGCCCTCACCGCGGCCAGAGCAGACCCTTCGTCATCAGCAGTCAGACCATGAACGGACAGCTGCGGGATCGACTCCCAGTCGCTGACCACCACGCCCTCGAATGACCACTGATCGCGCAGCAGATCGCGCAACAAGCCGTTATGCGCCGTGGCCGGTATGCCGTCCAGATCGCTGAACGAGGTCATCAGAGTCGCCACGCCGCGCTCAACCGCGGCCTTGAACGGGGGCAGGTAGACGTTATGCAGTTCGTGGTCAGGGATGTTGGTGGTGGCGTAATCGCGACCGCTTTCGCTGGCCCCGTATCCGGCAAAGTGCTTGGCGCAGGCCGCGATGGCATCAGGATCTGACAGAGCATCTCCCTGGAAGCCCTCCACCATCGCCTCGGTCAGCCGGCAGGCGAGGAAGACATCCTCGCCGGGGCTTTCCGCAATCCGACCCCAGCGCGGGTCGCGCGCAATATCGATCATCGGCGCGAAAGTCCAGTTCACACCGCTGCGCGCCGCTTCCTTTGCCGCCATCCGTGCCCCGTCCCTAACCAGCGCCGGATTCCAGCTCGCCGCCTGGCCCAGCGGGATCGGCAGTATGGTTTCGAAGCCATGAATCACGTCGCGTCCGAACAGCAGCGGAATCCCATGAGGACTCTCCTCGACCGCGATGCGCTGCAGCTCGACCACGGACTCCCGATCCACGAGGTTGACCACCGAACCAATACGACCACTGCGGATCGCATCGCCCAGGCTCTCCACCGGCGATCCAGCGCCCGGCTGCCCCAGCTCCATTTGCCCGATCTTCTCTTCCAGCGAAAGGCGACCCATGAGATCGTCGATCCGTGCCTGCAGGGCAGAAGATGAACCAACACCAACTCCGGTTTGCCGACCGTCACGGGCCGTATTGCTCAGGTCTCCCGTCATGCCATCAAGCCGGTTCAGCCAGGGGTGAGTCGGGCACACCGCGTCGGCGCTCCAGCTCCGCCCGGACGGCATAGGCCTTGTCCTCATTGATCGGGAAGCTGGCAATGGCCCAGATGGCGATCAGAGAAGCGATAGCCGGCAGGAACGCATCAAACGCACGCATCATCTGGATCGTGCCGGCACTTTGTGCCCCGCCCAGGTCCACGTCAAAACCGGTGGCGTTGAGCAGAAACCCGCCGGCCGCGATGGCCGCTGCCATACCCAACTTGACAACCCACCAGAAAATGGAGCCATACATGCCCTCGCGGCGCTCGCGCGTTTCCAGCTCATCCGCGTCGACCACGTCGGCAATCATCGACGGCATCAGGGTAAACAGCCCACCTAGGCCGAAGGCAATCAGCGGCGCGGGCAGCAGAATCAGCCATGGATTGTCTGGCGTATAGCAAAACCACTTCAGCGCGTAGCCAACGCTCGACAACCCGATCGCGACGAAGAAGGCACGCCGCTTTCCGATCCGGGTTCCCATCCAGGTCACCAG
>SKIE01000207.1 GCA_007116585.1 Wenzhouxiangella sp.
ATCTGGACGCCTACCAGGGCAGTTTTGACCAGCTGCAGCGCGCTTTTCTCGAGTTTCTCCACCATCTGCCGTTCTTTGGTGTGGCCGTTTTGTGTATCGACGACCCGCACGTGGCCCAGCTGATTCCGGAAGTGGGGCGCAACGTGGTGACTTACGGCTTTGATGAGGCGGCAGACGTGCGCGCCACTGATCTGATCCAGCAGGGCCGGAGCATGCAGTTCCGCTTGTGGCTGCCCGAACACGAGGACGGCGTGCCGGTGACCCTGTACCAGCCGGGTCAGCACAACGTGCAAAACGCGCTGGGTGCGGCTGCCGTGGCCTGGGAATTGGGCATTGAAGCTGAAGATATTGCCGCCGGTCTGGGTGCATTCAGCGGCATCGGTCGGCGCTTCGCCGCACTGGGTGAACTGGCCTTCGGCGAGCGCCGGGTGCTGGCCTTTGAGGACTACGGTCACCATCCAACCGAGCTGGATGCAGTGCTGCATGCGGCCCGCGCTGGCTGGCCGGATCGCCGGCTGGTGCTGGTCTTCCAGCCGCATCGCTACACCCGCACGCGGGATCAGTTTGATGCCTTCGCCCGTGTGCTGGGCTCGGTCGACGAGCTGATCCTGGCCGACATTTATCCCGCCGGGGAAACGCCGCTGGCTGGTATTGATTCCGACGCACTCGCCCGCGCCGTGGCCCAGCGCAGCGAGACCCGGATTCACCGCGCCGCCGGCGTGGATGAGGTGCCGGCGTTGCTCGAATCCGCGCTCGAAGAAGGCGATCTGTTGTTGGTCATGGGCGCGGGCGATGTCGGTCGCCTCGGTCGGCAGTTGCGCTCGTTGGCTTCGGAGGCTGCGCTATGACGCGCCGCGATGCGCATCGCATGGGGCACGTTGCCCTGGTGGTCGGGGGCGACAGCGCCGAGCGCGAGGTATCGCTGCGCGGTGGCCAGGCCGTTGCATCGGCCCTGGAAAGCCTGGGCGTGGAGTTCAGCGTGGTCGACGGACCACGCCGTCTGCTCGAACAGGTGGCCGCCGGTCATTTTGACCGGGTCTTCAACCTGCTCCACGGGCGTGGTGGTGAGGACGGGGCCCTGCAGGGCGCCCTGCGGCTGTACGGCGTGCCGGTCACCGGCTCGGGCGTGCTGGCCTCGGCGCTGACCATGGACAAGGAGCAAACCAAACGGGTTTGGCGCGCCTGCGATCTGCCGACGCCGGCCTGGCGCGCGGTCGAGAGAGCCGAAGAACACCAGATTGTTTTGCAGGACCTGGAACCGCCGCTGTTCGTCAAGCCGGCCCGCGAGGGCTCCAGTATCGGCATGAGCCGGGTTGATGAGGCCACGCAACTGCAGCCGGCGCTTGAGCTGGCCCTGAAGCACGACCAACGCGCTCTGATTGAGCGCCTGATTACGGGCCGTGAATTTACCGCCGCCGTGCTTGATGGTCGGGTATTGCCCCTGATCGAACTCAAGGCGGCGCGCGTGTTTTACGACTATGAGGCCAAATACGAGTCCGGCGATACCGAGTATCACTGCCCCGCTGACCTGCCGCCGGACGTTGAAGCCGAGCTGGCTCGCGTTTGCCTGCGGGCGTTTGCCGTGGTCGGCGCGTCGGGCTGGGGCCGGGTGGATTTCATGCTCGATGAGAGCGGGCGCCCGTGGTTGCTGGAAGTCAACACCACGCCGGGAATGACTGAAAAATCTCTGATGCCCATGGCTGCCGCCGCAGCCGGCATCCGCTTCGAGGAATTGGTATGGCAGATACTGAACACATGCCGGGCCGACTGATCGGGGCCCCGGCGCTGCTGGCGGTGCTCGTCGCCGGCGCCTTGCTGGTGACGGCGATCTGGCTGCGCACCGGCCTGATTGGCGCCGAGCAATGGCCGGTGCGCTGGCTTGATGTCGAAGGCAGCCTGCAGCGGATCAGCGCCAGCCAGGTTCGGTCGGCCGCCATCGGTCCGGCCTCACACGGGTTTTTTGCGGTCGATCTGGACGAAGTCCGGCGCGCGGTCGAGGCGCTGCCCTGGGTGGCCGAAGCTTCGGTCAGCCGGCAGTGGCCCGATGCGCTCACCGTGCGCGTGGTCGAGCACCGGCCGGTTGCGCGCTGGAATGACGATCGCCTGCTCAGTGATCGGGGCGAAGTGTTCGAAGTCAGCGGTAGCAGCAGCATGCAGGGCATGGCCCTGTTGACGGGGCCCGAGAGCCGACGCGATGAGGTGCTGGATCAGTGGCGTCGCATGCGACGAGAGCTGGGCAGTATCGGCCAGGATATCGCACGGATGGGCCTCGATGAGCGGGGTGCCTGGACGCTTCGCCTGGACAGCGGTCTTGAATTGGCGCTCGGCCGTGATCACATGGATCAGCGCCTGCAACGCTACATCCGTGTACATGACGAACTGCACGCCCAGGGTCGCCCGCTGGCGCGTATCGACCTGCGCTACACCAACGGTGTGGCGGTGCGTTGGGCCGATCAACCCGCATCCGAGGAGGCCGACCATGGCTAAGCGGCCGGAGAAATCCCTCGTTGTCGGGCTCGATATCGGCACAAGCAAGATCGTGGCGATTGTCGGCGAAATTCAGCCCGACGGTCAGGTTGAGGTCATTGGCTTGGGCTCGCACCCGTCGCGTGGGCTCAAGCGCGGTGTCGTGGTCGATATCGAGTCGACCGAGCAGTCCATCCAACGCGCGGTCGAGGAAGCCGAGCTGATGGCTGACTGCGAGATCCATTCGGTTTTTGCCGGGATTGCCGGCTCCCACGTCCGTTCGCTGAATTCCCATGGTGCGGTGGCGATCCGCGACAAGGAAGTGACCGACGGCGATCTCGAACGAGTTCTGGAATCAGCCCGTGCGGTTGCCGTGCCCGCGGACCAGCGCATCGTCCACGTGCTGCCGCAGGAATATGTGATTGATTCAACCGACGGCATTCGCCAGCCGGTCGGCATGTCGGGCGTGCGCCTGGAGGCGCGGGTGCACCTGGTCACTGCCGCGGTCAGCGCCGTGCAGAACGTGAGCAAGTGCGTGGCGCGCTGCGGTTTGCAGGTCGACGATCTGATCCTGCAGCAGCTGGCCTCGAGCTATGCGGTGCTGAGCGACGACGAGAAGGACCTGGGCATCGGACTGATTGACATCGGCGCCGGGACGACCGACGTGGCGGTGTTTACCGAAGGGGCAATCCGGCACACCTTGTGTATTCCGATCGCCGGTGACCTGGTGACCAACGACATTGCCGTGGCCTTGCGCACGCCGACCGTGCACGCCGAGGAAATCAAGGTCAAGTACGCCTGCGCGCTGGAGCAGATGGCCGGCAGTGACGAGACCATCCAGGTCCCCAGCGTGGGTGACCGCCCACCGCGTCGTCTGGAGCGCCAGACCCTGGCCCAGGTGGTCGAGGCCCGCTATCGCGAGCTGTTCAACCATGTCCATGCCCAGCTTCGGCAATCTGGTTTTGAGTCCATGATTCCGGCCGGACTGGTCCTGACCGGTGGCGGCTCAAAGATGGAAGGCGTGGTCGAACTGGCCGAGGAGATTCTGCACATGCCGGTGCGTCTGGGCTGTCCGCACGGCGTGGTCGGTCTGTCGGATGTGGTCCACAACGAAATCCATTCCACCGGCGTGGGCCTGCTGCTTTACGGCAGCCGGGCCGAAGGTTCAGGCTCCAGCTTTGTCGGCCGAGGCCGCGAAGGTATCTGGACTCGGATCAAAAGCTGGTTTCAGGGAGAGTTTTAGCCGTATGCAAGTTGTTCGTCCGGAAAAAGGATTGACGTCCGGCGCTGTCAAGCATCCGCCAAGAGATGCGCGGCGCACCGGACAGTTTCGCCGTTCTTTTTTCGAAACCGTTGATTGTTGATTGTTGATTGATTGCGAGCGTTATTGAAGGAGTGCACGATATGCCATTTGAACTGATCGAGAATTACAGCCCGGGTGCCACCATCAAGGTTGTCGGCATTGGCGGTGGCGGCGGCAATGCCGTCAACCAGATGGTCGACGCCGAGATCGAGGGCGTGGATTTCATCTGCGTCAATACCGATTCCCAGGCCTTGAGAAACTTTGCCGGCAAGACGACCCTGCAGATCGGCTCCAGCGTGACCAAGGGGCTCGGTGCCGGCGCCAATCCGGAAGTTGGCCGCCAGGCGGCACTGGAAGACCGCGACCGAATCAGCGAGATGCTGTCAGGTTGCGACATGGTGTTCATCACCGCCGGCATGGGCGGCGGTACCGGCACCGGAGCGGCGCCCGTGATTGCCCAGACCGCCAAGGAGATGGGCATCCTCACGGTTGCCGTGGTGACGCGGCCGTTTCCGTTTGAAGGCCAGCGCCGCATGGCCGTGGCGCAACAGGGTATTGACGAGCTGGCTCACCACGTCGATTCACTCATCACTATCCCCAACGCCAAGTTGTTGAGCGTGCTGGGTGACGAGATTTCCCTGCTCAACGCCTTCAAGGCAGCCAATCAGGTGCTGTCTGGCGCCGTTCAGGGCATTGCCGAATTGATTACGCGGCCCGGGTTGATCAACGTCGACTTTGCCGACGTGCGCACCGTCATGAGTGAGATGGGCATGGCGATGATGGGCGCTGGCAGCGCGTCAGGCGAAGACCGTGCCTTGATGGCCGCCCAGTCGGCGATCGGTTCACCCTTGCTTGAAGACGTCAATCTCAACGGTGCCTGCGGCATTCTGGTCAACGTCACCGCCGGCATGACGCTGACCATGAAAGAATTCGAGGAGGTGGGCACAACAATCGCCGATCTGGCCAGCGAAGACGCCACGGTAGTGATTGGTACCGTGATCGATCCCGACATGAGCGACGAGATTCGGGTCACGGTCGTTGCCACCGGGCTTGGCGAAATGCGCCCCAAGGTGAAAGAAAAGCCCATGCGCGTGGTCCGCACCGGTACCGACAACCAACCGGCGTTCCGCGCCGTTGATGATGATGAGCCGGCCGCGCGCAAGGACCGTCCCGAATCGACCGGTCGCGCCGAGTCGGGGCAATTGTTCGGTGAGCAGAAGGAACTCGATTACCTGGACATTCCGGCCTTTCTTCGCAACCAGGCGGACTGAAGCTACGCTGCTCGCAACGGCGATCAAGGGTTAGCAAACCTCTGTAAGAGGTTCCGTAGCTTGGCGGCGGCCTCGGGAGGCCGCCGCCGGCCTTGAAACTGGGTATTGGTGCCACATTGTTGTGTTTCAGCAACACGTGTTGCAAAAAACATGAATTATTGCTTTTTTGCGACGAAAGGCTGTGCTACCATCTGCCGCTGCTAATTTGCATCCTCTACCAAGGAACAAGATCTTGGTCAGCCAGCGCTCTTTGAAAAACGTCATTCGCGCGACCGGCGTCGGTTTGCATACCGGCGAAAAAGTCGTCATGACTCTGCGGCCGGCGCCGGTCGATACCGGCATTGTGTTCCGCCGCGTCGATCTGAACCCGGTGGCCGAAATCCCGGCCGATCCGAACCGTGTCGGTGATACGTCGTTGTCGACCACTCTGGTGGCCAATGGGGTTCGCGTCGCCACCATCGAGCACTTGATGTCGGCGCTCGCAGGTCTGGGTGTCGATAACCTCTACGTTGACCTGAGCGCGTCGGAGGTGCCGATCATGGACGGCAGTTCCGGGCCTTTTGCCTTCCTGTTGCAGTCGGCGGGCATTGTTGAACAGGCCGCGCCCAAGCGCTTCATCCGGGTGATCAAGCCGGTCGAGGTGCGCGACGGCGACAAGTGGGTGCGGTTCGAGCCGCATGAAGGCTTCCGGGTGGATTTCACCATCGATTTCGAGCATCCGGTCATCCGCAGCCGATCCTGCCGCGCCGATCTGGATTTTTCGACCACGTCCTACCTGAAGGAAATTGCCCGCGCGCGGACCTTTGGTTTCATGCGCGATATTGAATTCCTGCGTCGTAACAATCTGGCGCTGGGTGGCAGCATGGACAACGCCGTGGTGCTGGACGACTACCGGGTGCTGAACCCCAACGGCCTGCGCTACGAAGACGAGTTCGTCAAGCACAAGATCCTGGACGCCATCGGCGATCTGTACCTCCTCGGTCGCAACGCCATCGGCAAGTTCACCGGCTACAAGTCGGGTCATGAACTCAACAACCGGCTGCTGTGCACGGTGCTGGCTGACGCCTCAGCCTGGCAGGAAGTCACCTTCCCTGACGAAGCCAACGCCCCGATCTCCTACGTGCAGCCGGCGCAGGCGATTTAGGCAACAAGCAGGCTCAAAGCTCGCGCGGCTCCACCGCCGGGCTGACGATCACCTTTACGCGATCCAGCGGCTTGGGCCACACGGCGTGGGCTGCGGCAAGCAGTCTCTCCGCTTCCAGCCGTGCCCTGACGGCCCATGTCGATGACGCCGCCGCCAGCACCAGCGTCGAATCCTGCACGCAGGCGACACAAATCTTGCCGCGGGCCGCGGCCGGCAGCAGCGGCTGCAGCTTGCTGTCCAGCGCTTCGAAGATCTGCTGGGCGCGGGCCAGGCGCCTGAGCGTGGTGCTGCCGGTCAGGGCGTCGGAGAGCGGTTTTTCGGCGCGTTGTTCCATCCCTGCTTTTGGCCCGGCTGCGGGCGGCTTGGGTTTCAGTCTGCAGTGTAGCCCCTCGGGGCGCTAGAATGGAGGGCTACACTTGCAGGCGGCAACGGGTGTCCCCACCTCTGTTGCAACTGCTCGCCCTTGAAAAAAGACGATCGGATCCTTCATTTCATGTTCAAAGCCCTGGTCACCAAAATCGTGGGCAGCCGCAACGAGCGGCTGATCAAACAGATGCAAAAGTCGGTCGAGGCCATCAACAGCCTCGAATCGACCTTCCAAGAGTTGTCGGATGAGCAGCTGCTGACAAAAACGGCCGAGCTGCGGCAGCGCCACGGCGATGGCGAGTCGCTTGATGATTTGCTGCCGGAAGCATTTGCCGTCGTTCGGGAGGCTGCGGTTCGGACTGTTGGCCTCCGCCACTACGATGTCCAGCTGATCGGCGGGATGGTTCTGCACCAGGGCAAGATCGCCGAGATGAAAACCGGCGAGGGCAAGACCCTGATGTCGACGCTGGCGGTGTATCTGAACGCGATTGCCGATCGCGGTGTGCACGTGGTCACGGTCAACGACTACCTGGCGCGACGCGACGCGGCCTGGATGAAGCCGATCTACGATGCGCTGGGTCTGAGCGTTGGCGTGGCCGTGCCCGGTATGCAGCCGGCCGAAAAGCGCCAGGCCTACGCGGCCGACGTCACCTACGGCACCAACAATGAGCTCGGCTTTGACTACCTGCGCGACAACATGGCCTTCTCGCTGGAGCAGAAGGTTCAGCGCGGCCAGGCCTTCGCGATTGTCGATGAGGTCGACTCCATCCTGATCGACG
>SKIE01000210.1 GCA_007116585.1 Wenzhouxiangella sp.
CTGGGAGAAAGCGGCCTGTGGCACCCGTCCCACGGTTTATGGGTGCGCAGCGGTGATGAGTTTCTCAACGTCCAGCAGTTGCGGCTGGGCAGAATTCCTACCGACATCAATCTGTTCCGCTTCGACGCCGACGGCGGAATCAGCGAACACGTGGAGGCCCGGGAAGCCACGGTGCTGCCGGACGGGCGCTGGCAGATGGAGTCGGTGACAGTGCGCCGCTATGACGAGCAGCGAACGTTTGATGCCCGTAGTGAAACCGAGATGCTGTGGGATTCTTTCCTGTCAACGCGCCAGCTTGAGTTGCTGCTCCGTCCCCCGGCCAGTCTGGCGCTGACGGATCTGTGGCGCTACGTTGAAGGGTTGCGTGCCCGGGGGCAGGAATTTGCCGAATTCGAAATGGTGCTGTGGCGCCGGCTCGCCCTGCCGCTGGCCTGTCTCGGCATGGTCCTGGCCGCGATGGCAACGGCCGCGGTACCGCTGAAGAGCCGTGCGGTCAGTGTGCGAATTGTCGCGGCCCTGACTCTGGGGCTTGGGTTTCAGCTGGCGGGGGAACTCACGGCCTATCTTGGTTTGGTGATGGCGCTTCCGGTGATTCCGGTTGCGCTGGGACCACCGCTGTTGCTGGCCGCTCTGGCGTGGTGGTTATTGAGTCGGTCGCGCTGAACCGGTGGCGTCACCGGTTCAGCGGCTAGTGGCTATTAGTGGTTGAATATCAGCGCTGACGCGCCACCCACGCGTTGCACCAGCCTTCGTTGGCCACCTGCTTGCCGGGGAAAATGCTGCACCCCATCCATTCAGCGGACGTGTCTCCCTGGGCCAGCTGGCAGTTGGCACAGATTTGCCCCTCTTCAAACCGCGGGTAGGCTGACTGATCCACTTCGCTGTAGTGATGGACGTAGCCCAGCGCCTTAGCCTGCGCGCTGTCAGGGTCCAGGATATTGTCTTCGGCCCACGCGGTACCGGCGGACATGCGGGTGATGGCGGGCAGGAGCAGGGCCAGCGAGCCGGCGCCGGCGATGCGGAACAAATCACGACGTGAACATTGCTTCATAAGTAGACTCTCCTCATTGAGTGTTGTGGTCGGCTCTCCGACCCGGGAATAGAGTATCAAGCCCCGTACTAGTTCACTGTGAAGCTTTCTTCCTCTCCCGAGCCGGCTCAGACGGTGCGTCTGGCCCCGAACGGGCTGGTCCGTTACTACCCCGATTTCCTGTCACGAGCGGCGGCCGATCGGTCGCGAGTCGAACTGACACAGAAGCTGGCCTGGAAGCAGCTGCCGATCACGATGTTCGGCCGCCGGATTCTTCAGCCGCGTCTGACTGCCTATTACGGTGACCCTGGCGCCGACTATCGTTATTCAGGCTTGCAGCTGCTGGCCCAACCATGGCCTGCAGCCCTCGCCGAGCTGCGTGATGCGGTGGCTGGCCAGATCGGCGAACGGTTCAACAGCGTGCTGTGCAATCTTTACCGTCATGGCAGGGACTACATGGGATGGCACGCCGACGATGAACCTGAGCTGGGGCCGGATCCGCTGATTGCCTCGGTGAGCCTTGGCGCCGAGCGACGATTTGCCCTGAAGCCGCGCGACGGGACGGCCGATCGACAGGTTTTCGAGCTGGCCTCGGGCAGCCTGCTGATCATGAGTGGGGATTTGCAGCGCCACTGGCTGCATCAGTTGCCGCGCTCGCAGCTCGTCAACGAAGAGCGGATCAACCTGACGTTCCGCTGCGTTGTGAAGGCTTGATTTCTGTTGCGCGTTAACGCTCGCCGGGTTCGGGCTCGAACGGCTGCTTGGAGCTTGGATCGTCGGGGTCAGACAGCAGGGAAACGGTATGGCGGGCTTCCTCCAGCATGCGGTGACATTGCCGGCTGAGCCCTACGCCGCGCTCGAAGTGCTGCAATGAATCCTGCAGGGACAATTCACCATTTTCAAGCTTTTCGACAAGTTCTTCGAGTTCGTTGATGGATGACTCGAAATCTACGGTAGCCGGAGCTTCGGGTGTGTGATCTTCTTCCATGCGCCAAAGTGTAGCGCAAGGCGATGATGTTGGTCAGCGCCGTGTGACGACCGCGTCTCGAAGCTCGGAGCGCCAGACCAGTTGTGTCGAGCGAGTCTGGAGGTATTCGGCAAACGCAGCGTCGAGCCATTGGTCTCCGATCGCAACCAGCTTTTCATTCAGCCACAGGCGCGGCCAATGCGTGCGCTGCCATGGAGGTACGCCTCTGTCAGCCAGCAGCTTTTTCACCTGTTGCCGGCCCAGCTCGGGTCGGCAGCAGAGCCGTTCACCGGCCAGGCCCGACCGAACCGACAGGTCAAGCGCAGGCGGCGGCGAGGAAAAAGCAAGACGGCCGACGCGCCCGGGCAGGGTCAACGGCTGCTGCCCGTCCCAGTCGATGTGCCAGGGTCCCATCCCGTCGTGCGCTGGATCCAGCCAGATGGCATCGGCGTGACGGCGCAGCACGCCGTCATCCCATCGCAATTCCGGTTGGCGGTCCTTTTCAGCCTGGGCTATCTGGCGCAAAAACTCATCCAGACGGGCGCCAGGCGGCGGGGCGTGACCGCGCCCCAGGCACCAGTTCCGAAGGGCTTCCGCGCGACGGAAGCGATCAATTTCGAGCAAGACAGGAAGTGCGAGGCTCGGCCCGGCCTGCTCGGCGGCCTGAACATCGCGCGTTGCGACGTCGGTCAATACGCCGGCCGCCGAACGGTTGAGTCGAGCGCTTCTGACGAATCCGTTGACGTAGCCCGGAAAACGCTCCTGCAGCAGCGGCATGACTTCATGCCGGAGAAAGTTCCGGTCCATGCTCATCAAGTCATTGGCAGGATCATGACAGGCAGTCAGGCCGTGTGCCTTGAGGTATCGGTCGATGTGTTGCCGCCGCCAGTGCAGGGCAGGGCGCATCAGCCAGCCATTGCCGAAGCGCCTTCGGGGCGGTATGCCGCTCAGTCCGGCTGGTCCGGACCCGCGAATCAGGCGCAGCAGAAGGGTTTCGGCCACGTCGTCTGCGTGGTGGGCCGTCAGCAGCACCGAGCCTTTGCTGACATACGGTCGGAGCGCCGCATAGCGCGCGCGCCGAGCATTGGCCTCGATTGAACCCGTGCGGCGCACCTGAACGCGCTCCAGGCGACAATCGACGCCCAGGGCTGTGGCCATCGCCGCTGCCTGCTCGGCGCGGCGCCCGCTGCCCCGATCCAGCCCGTGATCGACATGCACCGCGAGCAGATCGCGTTGGTGTTCACAAGCGGCCAGCACGTGCAGCAGACAGATTGAATCCGGCCCGCCGCTGAAGGCGATCACCAGGCGTCCCTGACCGGGCCAGTGTTCGGGGGTGGGTTCGAGGGCCAGGCTCGAACCCCGGGCGTTGTCAGGACTGGTCGAAGGCACCGGCGGCCATCAGCCGGTCGTAGCGCTCGGCCAGCAGATCTTCCGGGGATTTGCGGCAGAGCACCTCGGTCTGGGCGATCAAGGTTTCGCGGATCAGGACGGCCACGCCCTGCGGGTTTCGGTGTGCGCCGCCGGCCGGCTCCTTGATGACCTTGTCGATCAGGCCCAGCGCCTTCAGCCGCGGCGCGGTCAGGCCGAGCGCCTCGGCCGCGGTAGACGCGCGCTCGGCGTCTTTCCACAATATGGAGGCACAGCCTTCCGGCGAGATGACGCTGTAGATGGCGTACCGCAGCATGTTGGTGCGATCGCCAACCCCAATCGCGAGTGCACCGCCGGAGCCACCTTCGCCAATGACGTTGCAGATGATCGGAACCGGCAAGCGGGCCATGAAAGCCAGATTGCGCGCGATGGCCTCGGACTGGCCGCGCTCTTCCGCGCCTACACCGGGGTAGGCGCCGGGCGTATCGATAAACGTGACCACGGGCAGGCGGAAGCGGCCGGCCATCTGCATCAGGCGCAACGCCTTGCGATAGCCTTCCGGGCGCGGCATGCCGAAATTACGCCGGACTTTCTCGCGGGTATCGCGCCCTTTCTGGTGGCCGATGATGACGAAACTACGGCCGTCGAGTTCGCCCAGCCCGGCCACGATGGCCGGATCGTCAGCAAAGCTTCGATCACCATGCAACTCCTCGAAGCGATCGAAAATCATGGCGACGTAGTCAAGCGTGTATGGCCGCTCAGGATGTCTGGCCAGCTGGGAAATTTGCCAGTCGCTCAGCTCGGCGAAGATCGCCTCGGTGCGCTCACGGCACTTCTCTTCGAGCCGCCGGATCTCTTCTTCGATGTTGAATGCATTGTCGGTATCGACATTGCGCAACTCCCGGATCTTGGCTTCCAATTCCGCAATTGGCTGCTCGAAGTCGAGATAATTCGGGGGCATGAGGCAGTGAACAGACAGTGGACGATCAGCGTGGAGTATAGCGCTCGACTCGCCCCCCTTGCACGGTCACAGGTACGTCTGGAATTCGGGCCGGATTCCAGTGCTTAACGGCCCAGCGCCAGCAGGCATCCAGTGACAGCACCTCGTCCGGCGGCGCGTGTCCCAGCACCTGCAGAGCGAGGCGCAGCGCCTGTTCGGGTTTTTGCCGGCTGACCGGGTCGTCGCCCAGTGACTTGCTGAGCTTGCGACCGGATGGATCAAGAATCAGCGGCAGGTGGAGGTAGGAGGGGGGTGTAAGGTTCAGGGCGCGGTGCAAGAGTATCTGGCGACCGGTCGAGTCGAGCAAATCACGGCCGCGCACGACCTGGGTCACGCCGTCGGCGGCATCGTCAACCACAACGGCCAGTTGATAGGCAACCAGCCCGTCGGCACGTCGAATCACGAAGTCGCCGCTTTGGCGGGACGGGCGCTGGGTCTGCTCACCGCAGGCCAGGTCGCTGAAACACACCTGCTCGTCATCGACCCGAAGACGTATGGAGCGCCCCGGTCGATCCGGCGGCAGTCCGTCGCGGCAGGTGCCCGGGTAGACGCCGCTGGCCGGGAGTTCGCGGCGCGAGCAGGCACATCGAAAGGCCTTGCCGGCATCCAGCAGTCGCTGGATTGCAGTTTGGTGGCGGGCCTGGTTGAGGCTCTGCCGCTGGGCCGGCTGATCCGGCACAAGCCCGAATCGGGCGAGTGTGTGCAGCTGCCTTTCAGCCGCGCCTTTCACTTCGCGCGGAGGGTCAATGTCCTCGATGCGGATCAGCCAGGAACCGCCCGAGGCGCGGGCGTGAAGGAAACTGCCGACTGCAGCCACCAGTGATCCAAAATGCAGGTCGCCGGTTGGTGATGGCGCGAACCGCCCGACCGGCTTGCGGTCATAGGGCTGGTTGCCGGGTGCAGCTTGCTTGGAATCCCGCGCTGGCGGACACATATTCTTCAGCGACTTTCAGACATCAGCATAAGGAAGGAAAAAATGCAGCGAATTCTGCTGTTTGTTGGCACCAATCTGGCAGTTCTGGTTGTGCTTGGCATCGTGATGACGTTGCTCGAGCCATGGCTGGTGGCTCAGGGTATCAACGTCAATCATGCTGGGACCCTTTTATTTGCGCTTGTTTTTGGCATGGGCGGTGCTTTTATCTCCCTGCTGATGTCCAAGCGCATGGCGCTGATGAGCACGCGCGCCCGGATCATTGCCCAGCCATCCTCTCAAACCGAGCGCTGGCTGGTCGAGACCGTGCAACGCCAGGCTCGCGAGAGCGGAATCGCGACACCCGAAGTGGCCATTTATGATGCACCGGAGCCGAACGCCTTCGCCACCGGGGCGTCGCGCAACAAGTCGCTGGTTGCGGTCAGCACCGGGCTGCTGCGCAGCATGCGACCAAACGAAGTCGAGGCCGTGCTCGGTCATGAAGTGGCCCACGTAGCCAATGGCGATATGATCACTCTGACTCTCTTGCAGGGCGTGCTCAACACGTTTGTACTCCTGCTCTCGCGCATTCTCGGGCAAATCATCGACCGGGCCGTGTTCCGTTCTGACCGTATGTATGGTCCTGGATATTTCATCTCAGTAATTGTGCTGCAGATCGTTCTGGGCGTTCTGGCGAGCATGGTCGTCATGGCGTTCTCGCGCTGGCGCGAATTCCGGGCCGATGCCGGCGGTGCTCGTCTTGCCGGCCGGTCCAACATGATCGCCGCCCTGGAGCGTCTCAAGAGCAGTTCACAGCCCTCGCAGCTGCCCGAATCGGTCGAGGCGTTCGGCATCCGAGGCCGGGTCGGTGACGGTTTCCGCCGTCTGCTGATGAGCCATCCGCCGTTGGATGAGCGGATTCGTGCGCTGGCCGAAGGCGCCCGGTAAGCAGGCCTGGGTCAGGCCTGCTCGCGCACGAACTCACCCTGGACCAGCGTGATGCCAAGCTGCCACAGGGTCGCCAGGTCGTTGGTGTCGCCCACCTTGGGCGCGATAACGCGCACATGGTTCTTGCCGGCTTCCCTGACCACTTCAATCAAACGCTCGCGCGTTTCCCCGCTGTCGACCAGGTTCTGAGTCATCTCGGGAACGAGGCGCACAAAATCGAGTTCCAGGAATTGCAGGATCGGTCCGGTTGCGCTTTCCGGTGACACGTCGCATACCGCGAATCGACAGCCGAGCGGGCCAAAGCGATGAATGAACTGCTGCGCCTGGGGCAGGCGCTCCTGTACCTCAAGTTCGCGCAACGCCCAGATCATCTGGCGGGCCGGCAGTTGCTTGCTGTCCATCAGTGACTGGAGGTGATCACAGAATGCTGGGTCGCTGATTGAAGGCAGCGACAGGGTCACCATCCAGAGGTCGTCGCGAGAGAACTCTCGGGATTTGAGGTCATCGGAGAGTCTCTGAAGTTGATCCTGATCCAGCCTGGCTGTCATGCCCAGGCGATTCGCTGCGGCCAGGAATGTGGCCGGCATGATGACTTCTTCAGTTTCCTGAACGCGCAGCCGGGTCTCGATTTCATGAATGATGAAATCGTCTTCCTCCATGCTGCTGATAGGGGTGGAAAGCAACTGGATTTCATCGTGATCAATGGCATGGATCAGTCGTTCTTCCCACGCCAGATCGTCATCACTGGCGGCAGCCGAGATTTTCGGGCGATAGCGAACGAATGCGCTACCGCCCGACCGCAGGGCTTCACCGAGCGCTGTGTCGGCCTGTGAAATCAGCGCGCGGGCTGATGTATCACCGCTGCTGCCCTGGGTAAGGCCTACGCTGACCGTGACCGGCAGGCTGAAATCCTCCACCACCACCACATGCCCCTGGCAGCGCTCCACGATGCGCCTGGAGACCTGATCGGCTTGCGCTTCGGTGTGCTCGTCCAGAATGAGCGCAAACACGTGATCATGGAAACGGGCCATGACCGTATGGTCATCGACAGCACTTGAGAACATCCGCCCCA
>SKIE01000273.1 GCA_007116585.1 Wenzhouxiangella sp.
GCCCGTTTTGGATATACTCAGCCACAAGTCGCCGCCGTCACCATATCGACCGGGCCGGGTTTTCTTTTCCACCTCCTTCGCGGAGAGCTTGTGAATCGGCATTTGGATACTCTGGTTGGAAACGTTCCACAGATTATTCCACAAAATACAGGCGGATTTAGGCGAGCATCATGGAACAACCTCGAACAATGAAATTAAAATTTTTTAGTTATATCATGGGGTTTTAGGAGCTTGTGCGGACATCGGGGAACAACAAGTGGTCTGCCCCCCTCTCCGCCAGTATCAAAAAAAGCCCGCCTCGCGCGGGTTTTTTGATACTGATGGAGCAGGGGAGCCGGATGAGAGCCCGAGTTCGAACTGAGCTCGCCACACACTCCCAGACACCTTCATAGTCTGCTACCATTTGGATCCTAACCATTCGGAGGGGTGGCAGAGCGGTTGAATGCACCGGTCTTGAAAACCGGCAAGGGTGAAAGCCCTTCGTGGGTTCGAATCCCACCCCCTCCGCCATTTTCCGGCCCCCGGCCACCCCCGTTACGGAATACGCTTGTGCGATCTTTTGGTCTTGTAATTGTTCTGCTTGTTGGCGTTTTGGTGGCCATGCCCGCGCATGCGGACCGCTATGAGGAAACCATCGAGATTTTTCGTGATGCGGGACAAAGCAGCGCCTTTTTCGATGACGCTTATGGCTATGCCGTTTTTCCCACGATCGGCAAGGGCGGTCTCGGCCTCGGAGCGGCGCGCGGCTCGGGGCGTGTCTTTGTCGATGGCGAGGCGGTGGGCGAGGTCACCATGACACAGGTGTCAATCGGCTTTCAGGCCGGTGGCCAGGCATTTAGCCAAATCATTTTTTTTGAGGACGAGCGCGCATTCCGAGACTTCAGCTCCGGTAATTTCGAGTTTGGCGCCAATGCCAGTGCGGTGGCGATTACGGCGGGTGCATCGGCGACGGCGGGCTCGACGGGAGCCAGCGCCGGAGCTAGCGGCGGCCAGCACGACGCGCGCACGGCCGGGCGCAGCTACTATCGCGGCATGGCGGTTTTCACCGTAGCCAAGGGTGGCTTGATGTATGAAGCCGCCATCGGGGGCCAACGCTTCAGCTATCGCTCGCTCTGAAATCTTGGCCAGCCCCGTCAAGTCAGCCCCGCCATTGGCTTACTGGAAATCGAGTTTTTCCAGCGTCCGGAGTTGTTTCTGTTCGAAGTAGCAGATCCGGTTGCGACCCCCGGATTTCGCGGCATAAAGCGCTTTGTCAGCTGCATTCAGAAGCATGTCGTGATCAGAGAAATGGTCCTCTTTCTCAGCAACGCCCAGGCTGACGGTCAGTGATTGGTCCGCCCCCAGTTCGGGGATTTCGGCCGAGGAAAGCTTTGTGCGCAAGCGTTCGGCTGCCACCAGCATCTCCTGCAGCCCGCAGTTTGCGCCAATCAACAAGAACTCCTCGCCGCCGATTCTGGCGATCGTCTCGTCCTGTCTGGCGGCTTGTTTGAGCAGGTTGGCGACTGCGCTGAGCACGCGGTCGCCGACGGCATGACCGTGGCGGTCGTTGATGCTCTTGAAATGGTCGATGTCGATCATCACCACGATCAGTGGCGCCCCTGATCGCTGGCTTCGGCTCCATGCGCGTTTGATGGCTTCCATGGCGGCGCGCCGGTTCGGCAGATTCGTAAGCGAGTCGGTCAACGACAGAATTTGTTGCTGGCGGTGAGAAAGGGCCAGTTCCTTGGCAATTCTGCGCAGTTCGCGCCGGTCATGACGCCAGGCTCGGTCAATGTCGAGCAGCCGACGCACCGGCAGCAGATACGCACCCAATTCGTCGAGCGGGATATCAGCGGTGATGAGGTTATCTGCGCCGGCTTCAAGGCAATCGATGATTGCCGGTTTGTGCCTGGTATCCGTGACGCTGAACACATAAACGGAGTTGCCCCAGGAGGTGGAGCGGATCAAGCGGCACAACGAGTGATTTTTCGCCGGGAGGAACAGCAAGTGTGGCCGAAATGCGATGGCTGCCCGAAGTACGGTATTTCGATCGGAACAGACCTGAACGACAACTCCGAGTTGGCTCAGTGAAGACTTGAGCGTCTCGGTCTGGTCGGACTCTTCAAGGATGATGGCGCGCAGTTTTGCTGGATTCGATGCACCGACCGGCACCTCGGATTCACGCTCGTCGGCCAGTTGCTCATAGCAAACGAGTTCGGAGGTGGGAAGGTAGAGCAGCTTCGACCACTCCTTCCATTCGGCCACCGCTTCATTGAATAAATCAGCCAGTTCGTCTTCATCGAGCCCGACTTTTGCTGCAAGCGGCAGATTGACGATCGTCTGGTTGGATTGCTCCTGTTGCCAGTTTATGGAAATGGCGGCCAGGCGATGGGCCAGATGCAACACATTGGTCAGCTGTGCCGGACGAGAACTGGTGTCGAACCCGGAGTGCTCGGGCGTCTCATGATACCGAGCAGGTTCCGCCAGCGTCCTGGGCACCCGGTAGCTGATCATCATCGCCTCGGACAACTCGTTGTGGTCGGTGCCGAAACGGCGCCGCTCCTCTGCGGCCGGATCGTCAGGGTCAGCGTCGAGCAGCTGAGCGTACTCTTCCGGGTAAATGGTCGCGAGCGCGAGGATGCCGACGCGGGCCAGAAGCCCGCAGGCGAAGAGGTCTTCAGGAGGGCCGACCCTGGTCGCCAGGGCCAGCCTGCGCGACAGAACTGCCATCAGCAGACAGTGAGACCAGTACGCCTGGTAGTCCAGGCCCCGGCAATGCCCGTCACTGCGTGAATCGATCAGGGAGAAGGCAACTGCCAGCTGACCAACGGTCTGCATGCCGACGCGGATAATGGCCTCGGGGATCGCCACGATGGGGCGGTGGCTCTTGGCTGCGGAATTTGCCAGCTTGAGGACGCGGCCGCTCAAGGCAGGGTCGGTCTGCACGAGTCGCGCCATCTGGGCGACCGTAGCCCGTTCGTCGTCCCACAATTCCATGATCGCCAGCGCCACGCCGTTCGGGCTGGGCAGTCGTTCTGCTGCGCTGTGCAGCAATTTTCGAGCAGGCGATGTCATGGTCTAGCTTCTCTCCCGAAAAGAAGCCTCTCAGGCACTTCATTGTCGCAGATTCAGGCAAAGCGATAGAAGATCGCGCCGGCGGCGGGCCCCAGTACGGCGCGCTGCGGTGACTCCGCCGGCCAATCCCGATGATAAACTGCGGGTTTTAACGACAAAAGGATAAAGTCCATGGGGTACCAACACATCAAGCTGCCGCAGTCCGGCGACAAGATCCGCGTCGAAAACGGCAAGCTGGTTGTCAGCGATCAGCCTATTCTGGGCTATATTGAAGGTGACGGGATCGGTGTAGACATCACGCCGGCGTGTATGAAAGTCTGGGATGCAGCGGTTGAAAAAGCTTATGGCGGCAAGCGCAAGGTGCACTGGGCCGAGCTGTATCTGGGTGAAAAAGCCGGCGGGATTTTCGACGGTGATTACTTCCCGGCCGAAACGCTGGAGGCGGTCAAGGACCTGTTGGTCAGCATCAAGGGCCCGCTGACTACGCCGGTGGGCGAGGGTTTTCGCTCGCTCAACGTGTCCCTGCGCCAGACGCTGGATCTGTATGCCTGTGTCCGCCCGGTCAAGTACTACCAGGGCGTGCCGTCACCGCTGAAAAGGCCCGAAGAGGTTGATGCGGTGATTTTTCGGGAAAACACCGAAGATGTCTACGCCGGGCTGGAATACGAGTCGGGCTCGGACGAAAACCGCAAGCTGGCCAAATTCCTGCGCGAAGAGATGGGGGCGGAGTTCTTTGAAGATGCCGGCCTCGGCATCAAGCCGATATCGGCCCTGGGCTCCAAGCGTCTGGTGCGCAAGGCGATTCAGTACGCGATCGACAACAACCGCAAGTCGGTCACCCTGGTGCACAAGGGCAACATCATGAAGTTCACCGAAGGTGCATTCCGCAAGTGGGGCTACGAGGTCGCGGCCGAAGAGTTTGCGGACGTGACCATTACCGAAGACGAGCTGTGGGAAAAGCACGACGGTCATCAGCCCGAAGGCAAGATCGTGATCAAGGATCGGATCGCCGACATCATGTTCCAGCTGATGTTGCTTCGTCCGGCTGAATTCGACGTGCTGGCCACCATGAACCTCAATGGTGACTATCTGTCCGACTCGCTGGCTGCCGAGGTTGGTGGCATGGGGATCGCGCCGGGTGCCAACATGGCTGACAACGTGGCCGTGTTCGAAGCCACCCACGGCACGGCGCCGAAATATGCCGGAAAGGACATGGTCAACCCTTCATCGCTGCTGTTTTCCGGCTGCATGATGTTCGACTACATCGGCTGGCCGGAAGTCACGAAGCTGATCGAGAACGCGTTTGAAAAGGTGGTGGGCAACAAGGTCGTGACCTATGACTTCGCCCGCCAGATCGATAACGCCACCAAGGTCCCCACCAGCGGCTTTGCCGACGCGCTGGTCGATGCCATCCGGACCAGCTGATCCGGCCGGCTGGCGCCTGGCGCGTCAGGCCCTGGCCGACACCGACCCCGAGGCCAAGTGCCGACGGGTCGGTGAGTTGTGGGCGCAGGTTGAATCCGGCGCCTGGCGCCCGGCCGATCCGGGAGAGCCGCCGGAGTTGCCCTGCGGCCGGCCGGAGAAGCCTGAAATGGTGCCGCCGTCCAAGCTGCCCCGTCGTGGTCTGGGCAGCGTGGAGGGTCGCCAGGCGCTGATCCACGCCATCGCCCATATCGAGTTCAACGCCATCAATCTGGGCCTGGATGCCGCGCTGCGCTTTCCCGGCATGCCGGACGACTATTACCGGGACTGGCTGAGCGTGGCCGCCGACGAGGCGCGTCACTTCGGCATGCTGCAGCGACGCCTGGGCGAACTGGGCATGGCCTACGGCGATTTGCCCGCCCACAACGGTTTGTGGGAAATGTGTGAGAAAACCGCCCATGACCCGCTGATCCGGATGGCGCTGGTGCCGCGCGTGCTGGAAGCGCGCGGCCTGGATGTCACGCCCGGCATGATCAGCAAGCTGGCCGCCGTCGGTGACGAGGAAACCGTTCGTTTGCTCAACATCATTCTGGAAGAAGAGGAAGCGCACGTGGCCATCGGCAGCCGCTGGTTCCGGATGCTGTGTGCAGAGCGCGGAGTTGACCCGGAGTCCACGTTCCGGCAGCTGCTGGAAGACTATTTCACCGGCCAACTGCGCGGCCCCTTCAACCTGGACGCGCGCCGGCGCGCGGGCTTCAGCGCGGCAGAAATCGACCGGCTCGTCGCCATGGACCGGGAGGCGAAAGCGGCGAACCGATGACTTCAGCGAGCCAGCTCAAGGTCGTTCTCGTCCAAGCCCAGCTGTGCTGGCAGGATGCCGCTGCCAACCGCGACCATCTATCTGCCCTGATGGATCGCAGCCCCGGCGGTGACCTGTATGTGCTCCCGGAGACCTTCACGACCGGATTTCTTGGAGATGCCGACACGGACGCCGAGCCCTATGAAGGTCCCAGCCTGGCCTGGCTGGCGGAACAGGCCAAATCCCGGTCAGCGGCCATCACCGGCAGCCTGGCGGTGGCCGATTCAGCCAGGCTTCGGCGCAACCGGATGGTGTTCATGCCGCCGGATGGCGAGGCTCGGTGGTATGACAAGCGCCATTTGTTTGGCTTTGGCGGTGAAGACGAGCGCTACAGCGCGGGTGATGAGTCCGTGGTGGTGTCGTGGCGCGGCTGGCGGATCGACCTGCAGATCTGCTACGACCTGCGCTTCCCGGTCTGGTGCCGCAACGACCGCGACTATGATCTGCAGCTGTATGTGGCCAACTGGCCCAGCCCGCGGGTGGAAGCCTGGCGCCTGTTGCTGCAGGCCAGGGCGCTGGAAAACCAGGCCTACGTGATTGGCGTCAATCGCACCGGTCAAGACGGCAAGGGCGTTGATTATCCCGGGCGGTCCGCGGTGATTGATGCGGCAGGTGAGCGGCTGCTGGAGCTGGGCTCGGAAGAGTCGGTCGAGGCGGTAACGCTGGATCTTGATGCCTTGCGAGCGGTGCGCGAAAAGCTGCCGTTCCTGCAGGACCGCGACCAGTTCTCCATTCAAAGCCGGGTTCGGATCACGCCGACGCCCAGGCCCTCGATGGCAAAGTCGTCATCCGGCCGTATCGGAATGGATTCATAGCGCGGGTTGGCCGGTTCGAGCCAGTTTGACCGGCCGCGCCGGCGCAGGCGCTTGACCGTCACTTCATCACCGAGCCGGGCCACGATGATCTGCCCGGACCGGGCTTCCGGTGTGCGATGAACCAGCAGCAGATCCCGGTTGAAGATGCCGGCCTCGATCATGGAATCGCCCTGGACGCGCAGCGCATAGTCCGGCCGCGGCCGAAACTGTCCGGCGTCGATGGAGACCTGGTCTTCATGATGCTCGACAGCCAGTATGGGACGACCGGCAGTGACCCGGCCGATCAGGGGCAGCGGGGCGCTGCCGGTACCCGTCTCGAGCGTGCGCGGAATGATGCCGCGGGCCTGGTTCGGGCGCAACTCAATGGCGCCCTGGCGGGCCAGGGCGCGCAGATGGCACTGGGCCGCGTTGGGCGAGGCGAAGCCGAAATGGTCAACGATTTCCGCACGCGTCGGCGGCAAGCCATGCTGGCTGACCTGCCGCTCGATAAAATCCAGGATTTCTTGCTGGCGCGTCGTCAGCTTCATCTGCCAACTGTATCAAAAAACAGTTTCTGCCGGCATCAGACGGCGGGTTTTAGCGGATGATGATGACCGACCCGGACACCCGGCTTCGCGGCGCTCCGTACCACCACGGATCGTAGTACGGCCACCAGTGGCCGCGGTGCATGGGGCCGTGAACATGCACCACCTCGGCCCGTTCTGGCCACAGGTACATCACCTCGGCTGAAAGCCTGGGATAGCGGTAGACAAATTCGCCGATTTCATCGTCGACAAAGCCCTGCAGCCGTCCCACCACGGTAATGTCACGGCCGGCGGTGAATACGGCCGGATCGCGAAAGCCATCGCGGCAGGCGAGGAAGCGGCCGTGGCTGACATCCCCGCGCAGGGGCCGCAGCTCGCGGTCCAGCTCCCGCGCCAGAATCTCGATACAGGTTTCATCCCGTCCCGGCCGTGTATCGACGATGGTGCCGCCCCAGCGGACCTCGGCCCCAACGGATCGGTCGGTGGCCTGATCGGGCAGAAACGGCGCGAAGTCGCCGGCCAGCGGGGCGGGAATGCTGGCACACGCCGTCA
>SKIE01000145.1 GCA_007116585.1 Wenzhouxiangella sp.
ACCATTCATTGCGACATCGTCAGCGCCGAGGCCGAGATCTTTTCCGGCAGTGCCGCTATGGTCGTCGTGCCCGGAGAAGAAGGCGACCTGGGTATTGCGCCCCGCCATGCGCCGCTCCTGACCCGCCTGCGTCCGGGCCAGGTTAGAGTGATCCTGCCCGAAGGTGGTGAAGAGTTTTATTTCATCTCGGGCGGTCTGCTCGAGATTCAGCCCCAGGTTGTTACGGTGCTGTCCGACACGGCACAGCGGGCCGGAGACCTGGACGAACAGGCCGCGCTCAAAGCCAAGGAAGAGGCCGAGCGCGCCATTGCCGACCGCTCGGCCGGCATGGAAGTCGCGCAGGCCCAGGCGCAGCTGGCCCAAGCTGTCGCGCAGCTGGCCGCGCTGGAGCGATTCCGCAAGCAGATGAAACGCTAAGGCGACGCCCTGTTCCTGACGGCACATTGCCTTCTGAAGCTGTGATCCCTGTTGGGCAAGGCGTGGCGTTCAATCTGATGAGCTGCCGCTGAAGCGGATCACTTCGGCCCCGCTCACCGCGCCGATCGCCGCGCTGTCGTGCACATGAAGTTCGACGTCGCGCTCGAACAGCAGTTCACCCAGCACCTGGCTGTTGGCGCCAATGACAACGCGCGGCGTGCGCCGCCGGTCATTGTGACTGGGCGCGCGCACCAGAATCCCCTCGGTGACGATCGACCCCTCCAAAATCTCAATCGAGCCGCCGGTCGTCTTGACGCGCCCGACCGTGGACGCTTTGATTTGCAGTCCGCCATTGACCGATCTGACCTTGCCCCTGATTTCGCTGCCCGCGTTGATCACGATCGGACCGTTGATTGTTCTGACATCGCCGCCGATCCGATTGTCTCCAGCCAGCGATATGCTGCCGTTGACAGTCTGAACCGACTGATCCACCGTCGCCGATTCGCCTAGCAGCACTTGACCGTTGACCGTTTCAATCCGCGCGGCCTGACTGCCCCGCCCGATCGAAATGCGGCCATTGACGTTTCGTACCGCGCCCAGTTGGCCCGATTCACCGATGCGGATGGCGCCGTTTACGTTTGCTACATCGCCGGTCACCTGGCAGCCATCACCGATCCGGATGGCCCCGTTGACCGAACTCAAGTGCCCATCATGCGTTTTTCCATCGGCCAGTTCGACCGGCCCGTTAGCGCCGCTGCAGGCTCCCAGCAGCAGCGTGACCATCAGTGCTCCTAGCATTCGAGCCATGGCTGTATTCCAAGTTCTCCACGGAGATGTGAGTCTGCGCCCAGTCCGCATTCAGCGCGAGTGCCACTCGTCATGGCCCGACCTGACGCTGCACCCAAGTTCATTCTGGTCTAAACTGCCAGAGACACGCATCAAGGGTCGCATTACGCTTATCCGGGCGGATTGTCAGCACAGGAGTGACGTGACCGAGCCGCACACATCCATCCAGTCAAAGCTTATGGCGCTGCGCCAGGAACATCGGGACCTGGATCAGGCCATCGCCCATCTGGTCGATACACCTTCCATGGATCAGCTGCAGTTGCGTCGAATGAAAAAGCGCAAGCTGCGCCTGCGCGACCAGATCGCCTACTGGGAAAGCAAGTTGATCCCGGACCTCGACGCCTGATCAGTCCGGCTTCGGCGACTCAAGTTCCAGCACCTCGGGCGTGACCTGGATGATGGCGTGACGGACTTCCTTGTCCAGGATCAGTCGCGCATCGCGTGCAAACTCCTGCAGCCGCTGGTCAAACACGAGGCGGCCGTTATCGTCCCGCCCCAGCACGCCGGATTCGGTCAGCGATTCGATGAACTGCTTGAACAGCGTCCGGTCGGAAAATTCCGGTGCTTCGAACTGGTGTAGAAGCGAAATGCGCTGCGCTGAAAGAATGCACAACTGCTCAAGCTGTTGCCGGTTGAGATGACCGGAGCCGTTCTTGGCCAGCACGGAGACGGTGATGAAATAGCGCTCGAAGGTTTGCACCATCGTGTTGGCCAGCAAGCGCAGATAGTAGGTCTCATTGCTGCCGCCCGGCGCTCGTTGAAGGCGATCCTGCGACTGGCGCAGCAAGCCCAGTTCCACCATCAGGTCGGCCGAACGGTCGACCACTGCTTCCAGTTCGTTTTCCGCCCACGGCAAAAACAGTTCGCGGCGCAGAAAGGGGTAAACCGAGGCAGTCAGCGCCTTGAGCCGTGTGCGGCGGATGCGCTGCACGTTGAGGAAACAGCAGGCGATCCACGCGTTCATGGCCAGCAAGTGGGCCGAGTTGTTGCGGAAATAGGTCAGCAGGACCGCGGTGGTGGCATCGGTCCGAATGATGCTGCCCAGCCGGTGCACGTGTCGCTCGACCAGCCCCATTCCCAGTCCGTATTCAATGATCTGTTCAGGCGGCATGTCGGTGACGGTGACCCGATCGGAATAGCCAATGCCGGCCATCAGTGACTTCAGTAATGCCAGCAGGCGACCGAGGTCACCCTCGTCAAGCGCCTGCTTGCGGCTGGCCAGCAGCGCAATCGCCAGCAGGTTGATCGGGTTGACGTGAGAGCTGCGATTGATGTTGACCATGATGCGATTGGCCAGATCATCCACCATCCCGGGAAGCCAGGGTGGTTTGCTGTCCAGGTCGTAGCGCTGCTCAGCCCAGGTCGGCTCATGCCGGTCGAGCAGGTCGTTGAGCATGACCGGTTCGCCGAAGCTGACAGTGACTTCGCCGTAGTTCTTGCGCAGAATATTGATCAGGTTGCGAAAGTCGGACAGTGATTCCGGCTTTTTCTGCTGCCCGGACAACTCGGAAATATAGGAATTGCCTTCGGCGAGCCGCTCATACCCGATGTAGACCGGCTGAAACAGAATCGGTCGATTCTGGGCGCGCAGAAACGCCCGCACCGTGATGGAGAGCATGCCGGCTCGGGGTGGCAGCAGTCTGCCGGTGCGTGACCTCGTACCCTCGATGAAATACTCCAGCGCAACGCCGCGGCTCAGGATCAGGGCGACATACTGATTGAAGACGGCGGCATACAGCGGTTGTGAACGAAACGAGCGGCGCAGGAAAAACGCGCCGCCGCGGCGCAGCAGGCCCCCGATCAAGGGCATGTTCAGGTTGACGCCGGCGGCGATATGCGGCGGCACGAAACCGCGGTAGTAGAGCAGGTAGCTCAGCAGCAGATAGTCGATGTGGCTGCGGTGACAAGGCACGTACACGACTTCGTTACCCGCCGCGTTTTCCCGGAACTGACGGAAATGTTTGACTTCCACGCCACGGTAAATGCGGTTCCAGAACCACGTCAGCAGCATGTCCAGAATGCGCACTACCGTATAGGAATAATCGGCGGCGATTTCGCGCGCGTAGCCCCGCGCGAGATCCCGTGCCCTGGCCTCGCTGATGCCGTCGCGACGCGCCTTGACGGCAATCGCCTGCTTGACGTCTTTGCTGTTGATAACGGTCTCGACCAGCGTGCGCCGATGTGAGCGGTCAGGTCCGATGGCCGAAGTGCGCACGCGCTTGAAGTGCACCCGCAGCACCCGGCTGAGTTTGGCCAGTGCCTGGCCGTTATCGTCACTTTGGCCAACGATATTGTCCAGTAGTAGCGGCTGCCCGAACTGCACCATGGTCGCGCGTCCGTTGACCAGGGTGGAGAATAGTCGACGCAGCCGCCCGCCCACATCCCAGTTTTCCGAGAACAGAACCTTCAAGAAGCCGGCTTCATTGTCGGGGGCGCGCCCGATCAGGACCGTGATTGGCACGATCTGAATGCCTTTCGCGTCCCGGCTGTGGGCATCAGCCTGGGTCAGGAGATCGCGCAACATGGCCGAGTGTCGGCGCCGCTCAAGGCTGCGGATGAACAGTCCGCGATAGCGTCGATGCGTGCCGTAGCTGCGGTTGAGTGTGATCTTGCCGGTCTGAAAAGGACGGACTGGCCGGTGCCAGCCCTGGTTGCGGCAAATCTGATCGGCGATGAGCAAGGAGGTCAGCGCATAGGTGTCAAGGACATAAAACGTCGGCTGGTCCGGATCGATGCCGAGTTCGGCCAGGTCCTCCGGCACGATCGTGCTGCGCACCCACAGGTGCAGCAGCCGGCGCAGCAGCGCGAGCCAGGCCGAGTACAGGCGTGTACCCAAACGGCGAAAACGGCTTTGCTCGGGCATCGGAAAGACGGGCAGGAAAGAGACGCGAGTGTACCATCGCGTGAAATTTCCGACCAAGCGCGCTGCGGAAAAAAAAGGCGCTTCAGCCTGGAAGCGCCCTGACCCGGTCAAGACCGGCAATGTGGCAAGGGTCGCGAGACGCAGCCACTTGTTGATTGTTGAGCGAGAGTTACAGTGCGATGTAATCCTCAGTGCATATAGTAGGTTGAATCACTCAATTAATCAACCAACTTATTTATAGCCTATAAATCAATGAAATAATTGCTTATTTCTTCTTGTATGCGCTGGGCCGCTTGCGCAGGATCCGCCGCATCGCGGATCGGTCGCCCGACCACGATATAGTCGGCGCCAGCCTGGAACGCCTGCGCTGCCGACAGCGTGCGTTTCTGGTCGCCGCTTTCCTGATTATCAACCGGGCGGATGCCGGGACAGACCACGACCAGGGCGTGGTCCACGCTGGCGCGCAGGGCCCGGGCCTCCAGCCCGGACGACACCACGCCGGCGCAGCCGATCTCCAGCGCCCGGCGCGCGCGCGACAGCACCAGGGTTTCGACGTCGCAGGCAAAGCCGAGGTCATCGAGGTCGCCGCGATCGAGGCTGGTCAGCGCGGTCACGGCCAGAATCCCGGTTCGGCCGCGCTCGGCAACGGCTGCGGCGAGCATGCTGTCGTTGCCGTGGACGGTGAGAAAGTCCACCTCGTGACGCGCCAGCTGCGCCACCGCTCGGCCCACGGTGGCCGGGATGTCGAACAGCTTCAGGTCGGCAAACACGCGCTTGTTGCGGCGCTTGAGCTCGCCGACCAGTTCAAAGTAGGCGCCGCTCAGAAACAGTTCGAGCCCCAGCTTGTAAAAAGCGATGTTGTCGCCAAGAGTATCGATCAGCGCCATGGCCTGGTCCGGGTCGGGCACGTCAAGCGCAAAGACCAGGCGTTCGCTGTCCGGGATGGCTTTGCGCCAGCTGGAGTCGTTCATGCTGTCCCTTTTGGGTTGTGGTGAATGAAACTCGCGTCAGCCAACGCGTTCAAGGTTGGCGTAGGCCATGACCAGCCATTTGGCGCCGGCCTGTTCAAAGTTGACCTGGATGCGTGCGTTGGGGCCCTGTCCTTCGAGGCTGACCACGGTGCCAAGACCGAACTTGCCGTGGCGCACCATCGCGCCGAGGTTCAGCCCGCCGCTTGACTCCGTCACGGGCCGTTCGCTGTGGGCGGGCGTGACTCTGAAGCTTGAGCGGATGGCATCGGTCAACTCGGCGGGGATTTCGTTCAGAAAGCGCGAGGGCGCTGAAAAATTGGTCTGGCCGTAGGTCTGGCGCGACTCGGCGTGGGTGATGTAGAGCTGCTGCATGGCCCGCGTCATGCCGACGTAGCACAAGCGCCTTTCCTCGGCCAGGCGCCCGGGCTCCTCGATGGACTTCTGGTGCGGGAACAGGCCTTCTTCCATGCCGGCCAGAAAGACCAGCGGAAACTCCAGGCCCTTGGCCGAATGCAGCGTCATCATCTGAACGCAGTCTTCCCAGCGCTCGGCCTGATGTTCGCCGGCTTCGAGTGCTGCCTGGGACAGAAACGAGGCCATGATGCTCAAGCCCGCCTGCTCTTCTTCGAACGGCTGGTCAAAGCTGTCGGCGGCGCGCAGCAGTTCGGCCAGGTTCTCCTCACGGGCCTCGGCCCGGTCAGCTGCCTCGCGCGTTTTATACCAGGCAACCAGTTCGGTCAGCTTGATCACGCAGCGCACGGCCTCGGCCAGGTCGGCTTCTCTACCCGCCTCGGTGAGCTGGTTGATCAGCTGCAAAAAGGCGGTCACGGCCGAGCCGGCCCGCGTCGACAGCCCTCCCTGCGCGACCATTTCCGTGGCCGCCTGACCGAGCGACTGGCCGTGGCTGCGCGCGTGTTCGCGAACGCGGTTGACGGTCTGCTCGCCAATCCCGCGCGCCGGCACGTTGACCACCCGCTCAAATGCGGTGTCGTCGTGCGGGTTGTGCATCAGGCGAAGGTAGGCCATGGCATCCTTGATTTCAGCCCGCTCGAAAAAGCGCAAGCCGCCGTAGACGCGGTAGGGGATCTCTTCGCGCAGCAGCACCTGTTCGAACACTCGCGACTGTGCGTTGGAGCGGTACAGCACGGCACAGTCCGAGGGTTTTCCGCCCTGGCCAATCCAGTCGTGGATGCGGGCGATCACGAACTCGGCTTCCTCCTCGGCATTGAATGCCGAAAACAGCCGGATGGGCTCGCCTTTTTCGCCTTCGGTCCAGAGATGCTTGCCCATGCGGTCATCGTTATGGTCAATGACCCGGTTGGCGGCCTCGAGAATGGTTCGAGTCGAGCGATAGTTTTGTTCCAGGCGGATGATTTCAGGCTGGAAATCGCGGTTGAAGTGGGCCACATTCTCGACCCGCGCCCCGCGCCAGCCGTAGATTGACTGGTCGTCGTCGCCGACCACGAACAGCCGGTTGCCGTCGCCGGCGAGCAGGCGCACCAGGGCGTACTGCAGGGTGTTGGTGTCCTGAAACTCGTCGATCAGGATATGGCCGAAGCGTGACTGGTAGTGGGCGCGCCGGTCCGGATAGTCACGCAGCAGCTCAACCGTGCGCAGCAACAGCTCGGCAAAGTCGACCAGACCCGAGCGCTCGCAGTAGTCCTGGTAGCGTTGATAAATCTCGACCTGGCGCGCCTGGAAAGGACGGTCGAAATGCTCGATCTGGTTCGGCCGACGCCCCTCGTCCTTGTGATGGTTGATAAAGCCCTGAACCTGGCGCGGCGGATGTTCGCCCTCGTCGACGCCCATGTCGCGGATGACACGGCGGACCAGCCGGTACTGGTCTTCGGAATCCAGGATCTGGAAGGTATCGGGCAGCCCGACTTCGGCGGCATGCATGCGCAGCAGGCGATGACAGATGCCGTGAAAAGTGCCGATCCAGAGTCCCTCGGGGCGAATGTTGAGCAATTGCCCGACGCGGGAGCGCATCTCGCCTGCCGCCTTGTTGGTAAAGGTGACCGCCAGCAGGCTCATGGGCGAGACATGGTGCACCTGGATCAGCCAGGCGATTCGGTGCACCAGCACCCGCGTCTTGCCTGAACCCGCGCCGGC
>SKIE01000233.1 GCA_007116585.1 Wenzhouxiangella sp.
CAATCCTCGTAAAACCTGCTGTACCAAAGTTAGTTGCCAACGACGACAACTACGCACTGGCTGCCTAAAAACCAGCCTGCTCCCCATCAGTTGAGCCTGCGCTTCTGAACCGGGGATCATCCAGCAGGATCGCACCGTGTTGCGCCTCAGGGCATTGGTGTTAAATCAAACTGACGCTGGTTGCTGCATATGCCCTGCCGCTTGGGCGGTGCAGTAACGAGAAAAAATCGAGCGGCTAAGCATGTAGAACCAGGATCAGAAGGTTTGCGGACGCGGGTTCGACTCCCGCCGCCTCCACCAAATCCCCGGCAAAGACCGGCCCTAGGGCCGGTCTTTGCCGTTTTCGACAGCCTCCGCGAATCGCTTGGATTTCAGGAAGCTGCCCTCGCAATCAGTCGTCCCTGTCGGCCTGATCATCCGCTGATTCGCGTCGTGGCACGCCGGTTGCCGTCCAGGCGGTAGCGGTGGACATGGTGAGCAGAATCAGCAGGGCGATGCCGGCCATGGCAAGCATCGAGATGTTAGTGTAGAAGATCAGATAGGCCCAGAACATCGTCAGCACCACGATCAACACCGAGGCGATAACCATGCGTATGCCAACGGTCTTCATCCAGGCCGGTCTATCGCTCGCTCCCACTATTCCCAACTCCTGTCTCAATCAATATCGGCATTGCTTGCGCCGAAAGCTTAGGTCGTTGCCCGGGTGATGTCAAAAGCCGCGGCCACACGAGGCTTTGAAAAGCGGCTCGCTCGAGCCAATACAATCTCGTGTATGCCTCAACGCCACCAGCCATCCATGTCGCAGGCCGCGCCGCCCGACGCAGCCCCCGGGCCCGGCGTGAGCCCGGCCTGTATGGTCTGCCGCAGCGAGCACACCCGGCACTTGCTAGAGGTCGACGCGCGGGCGTACTGGCGCTGCCGAACCTGCGAGGCGACTTTCCTGGATTCACGTCACTGGCCAAGCGCCGACGCCGAACGGGCCGAATACGACCGCCACCAGAACGCCATCAACGACCCTGGCTATCGGGCTTTTCTGCGGCCGGCCCAGGAGGCACTCGAGGGGCGCATCCGCCCCGCCGCCGACATCCTGGACTATGGCTGCGGGCCGGGGCCGGCGCTGGCCGCCATGCTGGCCGAAAAAGGTCATCGGGTAAGCCGTTTCGATCCGCTCTACTACCCGGACAGCGGCGCGCTTGAGCGCGACTATGACGCCATCACCTGCACGGAAGTCGCCGAGCATTTCCATGACCCGGCGGCCGAGTTCCAGCGTCTGCACCAACTGCTCCGGCCCGGTGGCTGGCTGGTGGTCATGACCCGCTTCCAGACCGACGACAACCGCTTTGCCAACTGGCACTACCGCCGCGACCCGACCCACGTGGTGTTCTACCGCCCCCGGACCTTTGATGTGCTTGGCCAGGCCTTCGGCTGGCGGGTCCAGGCCAGAGCACCTGGCCTCGTGCTCATCCGGCGCCCACTCAGCCGCTGACCGCGCGACCCCGGCCCGCGTGCTTGGCTTGATACAAAGCAGCATCCGCCCGCTGCATCAACGCACTGGCATTTTCGCCGGCTTTCAGCTGAGCCACGCCGATACTTACCGTATAGGCGATCCGGTGGTTGCCCGAGCGAACCAGCGACTCACGCGTGGCGCTGCACAGCCGGCTGGCCAGCAGCGCACCCTGCTCCAGCCCGGTCTCAGGCAGCAGGATACAGAACTCCTCTCCACCCAGGCGACCCACCGTATCGGTCTGGCGGACGGCCTGCCGCAACAACTCCGAAAAGTGTCGCAGCACGGCATCGCCGCCAGCATGGCCATGGCCATCGTTGATAGACTTGAAGTGATCCAGATCCAGCATCAGCAGGGTCAGCGAGGTGGCATAGCGCTGCTGGCGCAGAATCTCGCGCTCGAGTAGTTCGAGGAACGCCACCCGGTTGGTCAGGCCGGTCAGGCCATCAGTACTGGCCTGCCGGTGCAGTTGGTCTTCTAGTGCGCGCTGGCGCGTAATGTCTTCGGCAGAACAGACCACGTACTCAACCGTGCCATCCGCAGCCAGCTTGGGTGACTTGAGAATCGACAGCAGTCGCTCTTCGCCGCTGCGGTCTGGCACCCGGATCTCCAGCCGACAACAACGCCCGCTGGCAAAAACCTTGCCGTTATCCTTGCACAGCCGACGGGCCAGATCGGGCGGATACAGCCGCTGCAGCGGCCGATACGCCAACTCGTCGACCTGGCGGCCGAAAAAGTCTGCGTGGGCCTCGTTGACTGGCCCGTAACTGCTCTCGTCACTGAAATACCAGACCTGGGTCTGGATATTGTCGAGCAGGATGCGGCGATCCTCGGCCGCCCGGGTCAATGCCTCCAGGCTGTCGAGGCGCAGGATGGTGCTGCCGACGATGCCCGCCAGCACCTGCAGCATGGAAACCTGCTCGTCTGGCCAACGACGCATTCGGCGCACCGCGTCAAACCCCATGAACCCCATCAACTGACCTGTCGGGTCGGGAATGGGCAGCGCCAGCAGCGACTGGATGTCCTGACGCTGAAACTCAAGCCGCTCGGCGGCGGCGCTGTCCGGCAGGGCAGCGATATCGGGAATCTGGAGCGGTTTACGCTGCAGAATGCGCGCCTTCCACCACGGCAGGCGGTCGGTCAGAAACTCCTGGATGCGGCCAAGCTGGGGTTCGACGCCAGCGGCGACCCACTCGTGCGAATTGCTCATCCTGGCCAGGTCGCCGGAAAAGCGAAACAGGTAGACCCGATCGACTTCAAACAACTGACCCAGGTCGGCCAGCGTGCGATTCAGGACCCGATCGAACCCGCGGCGATCAACCGACCCGACAAAGCCGGCTGAGGCGTCTGCAACCAAAGTGCGAAAACGAAGGTCAAAGCGCTCGCGCTCCTGCCGACGATTGCGAGCCGCCCATTCCTCACAAGCGATGGCGGCCACGCCCAGCTTTGTCATCAGCGGCTGCATGGAGCGCAGGAAAACCTGCCGAAAGGACTCGCCATTGTTTTCCAGCACCAGAATGCCGAACCCGGTCAGGTCGAACACCACGCGCTCCTTGGTGCCGTCATGGATACTTCGCGGCAACGCCCGCAGCCAGTCACGGCAGCGACCTGCGGTCTCAGGCAGGCCAAGGCTTTCCAGAAACAGGGCAAACTCGGGCTGATACGCCAGCGGTCGCGGCAGGGAAAGGGCCGGCTCCCAGCCGGACGCAGCAGGCTGATCGGCTGACTCGGCGCGTCTGAGGACAACCGCACCACTGCAGTTAAGCAGGCGGATCATTGTCCGGGTGCATTCCTGCAGCATCTGCTGGCAGTCCAGCGAGGCACCCACCTTGAGTGAAATCTCCATCAGGATTTCCGATTCCATATGGGAGTTCACGGCAGAGACCTCGGTTTCACTCACAGCACAGCAGCGCGGCAACCGTGGTCTTGTTGAAGAACTCCAGGTAATCCTTGCCGCTGTTGGCTATCTCACCCAGCGTCATGGCCCCGAACAGGCCATCGGATCCGGCTACGACGGCCAACTCCTCGGTCAGCCGCGGCCCGAGGAACAGGGCGCGCGAAATGCAGTCCATCACCAGTAGTTCGGACGCCGCGGTCGCATCCGGCAGATCCAACAGCGCCAGATCACGGGCACGCCCGGCCGCGGCAATCAGGCTGTCGGAAGAGCCATTGAGAATGTGCACAAAGGAACCCGCCGGCACCTCTCCCACGCACACCAGACCATCGGCGCCGTCGGTTGACAGCGGATCGCGCACCACCACCTCGCCGCCAAGCCGGTTGATACCGAATGGGTAAGCCTTGGCGAGGTCGAAAAAATCCCGGTCGGCGAAGGACTGACCACTGTGGGCTTCAACCACCTTCATGTATCGCACGGCGGCCGGTTCCCAGTCCAGTGACAGAATGGTGTTGCGGTCGGTTTGCGTGGCCTTCATGCCCGCCGAGGCCACCTCCCAGCCATGCGCTACGCCGACCCCGCTGCGCGCCGGCAGCAAGGCGACAATCGCTGCGTCCTCGACCAGTCCCGACGAGGTAATCAGGCAAGGGGACTGGCGGAAAGACAGCGAGCCGGCGCCGCCACCAATGAAGTTGCGCCCCAGCCCGAACATATCGAACAGTGCCTCAACGAGCGCCGCAATACGTTTGCTCAGCCCGTCCACAAACACCATCAGCGTGCCGTCTTGATCCGCGGTTCGCGCGGCGAAAGACTCCAGCACATCCTCATAAATCGCTCCGGGGTCGCTGAGCCCCGGCACGCACAGTATCTCGGCCCGGTGCGGCAGGCCGGCCACTACAAAGCCGCGCTCGTAGGCCCGTGGGCCATGTACAATTCTTGGAAAAATGCCTCCGAAAAGAGGAATGTCCAGAGACTGCAGCACCGGATCAGTCTGCACGCGCGTCCAGCCGTTACCTTCGCCGGCCAAAACCAGCAACGATTCGACGTGATCCAACCGGCCCAGCTCAGTGGCCAGTCGGCTGAACTCACGCAGCGAATCGTCTTCGCTGAACCGAATTTCCATCATCCCCTCTCCTTACCGGTCCGCAGCCTCCCAACCGCACAGGTCAATCACCTAAAACCTACCGCACACCCTGTTATAAATTAACACACGCAGCGTCTACGCCCTTCCCCATAACCGACCGCCGTGACTCTCGCGGCCACGGCAGCAGCCTGCGGGCACGCGGCCCGCCCAAACTACCCTTGCGGGCGCTGATGTTTGGACTCGTCCGATGATTCCTCCGGCGGCTCGGTCGCCGCTTCGGGTTCAGGCTCGGATTCGGGTTCAGCGCCCGGCTCCGGTTTTTCGGCGTCGGATGGTTCCGCAACGCGCTCCGCATCCGCGGCAGCTTCGCGCTCTGGCTCGGCCTCCGCTTGTGGCTCCGGCTCCGGCGCAGGTTCGGGCTCCGCTTCAGGTTCGGGCTCCGCTTCAGGTTCGGGCTCCGCTTCAGGTTCGGGCTCCGGTTCAGGTTCAGGCTCCGGCGCAGGCTCGGGTTCCGCTGCTTCCTCGGCCGGCATGGGCTTGCCGATGCGTTTGAGGCGAACCTCTTCGTCGGTGACCTGCGGCATGCGCTCGCGCACCACGTCGGGCTCAACCAGCTTTTCCGCACCTTCGCTCAAGTGATCGAACACAGCCTTGTAGCTGTCGGTGAGCTGGTTGATCAACTCGGCGGTCTGGATGAAGTGTTCATTGACATCCTCGCGAAAACGGGCGTTTTCGCGCTTGAGCTCAGCCACTGACTGACCCGACCCGCTGCCGCGCTGCAGCCACAGACCAACCAGGGCACCACCTACCAACATCCCGAGAATCAGGCCAACCGCGCCCTCCCACATGAGCTCATTCCTTTGTTGTTTAAACCAGCGCTCATGATATCAAGCCCGGCCGGGCCGCAAGTTAACTGACCGCTAATCGGTCTTGTCCCGACGATCACGCCAGCGCAGCTGGTACAAATCCAGCCGGCGGTCGGCCAGGTTGCGCACCGAGCCATGCGACCGAATCTCGCGCAGGTTGTTCAGATCCAGGTCGGCAATGAGCATGGTCTCGGTATTGGGGGTGGCCTCGTGGGCAATCGCATCATGCGGAAAAGCGAAATCTGATGGCGTGAACACGGCCGCCTGCGAATACTGCATGTCCATATTCTCGACCCGCGGCAGGTTGCCCACCGACCCGGTGATGACCACATAACACTCGTTTTCGATCGCCCGCGCCTGGGCGCAGCGCCGCACCCGCAGATAGGCATTTTTGGTGTCCGTCCAGTACGGCACGAACAGAATATGCATGCCCTCCTCGGCCAGCAGCCTGGGCAGTTCCGGAAACTCCACGTCGTAACAGATCAGGATGCCGATCTTGCCGAAGTCGGTATCGAATACCACCACGCGGTTGCCGCCCCGCAAACCCCAGTAGGACTTTTCATCCGGGGTGACGTGAATCTTGTACTGTCGATCCCAGGTGCCGTCACGCCGCAGAAGGTAGCAGACGTTGCGCAATTCCTCACCGTCGTATTCGGGCATGGAGCCGGCCACGATATTGATGTTGTACGACACGGCAAAGCGCTGCATCTGGTCGCGGATCTGCTCGGTGTAACCGGCCAGCTGACGGACGGCCTCGGCCGGGCCCTGGTCGTTGTAGGCCGCCATCATCGGGCCGTTGAAGAACTCCGGGAACAGCACCACGTCGGCCTGGTAGCCCGACACCGCATCGACAAAATACTCGATCTGGGCGTACAGGTCCTCAAGCGAGCGGGTCGGGCGCATCTGCCACTGCACCGCGCCGATGCGCACATCCGAGGGCCGGCCGCCGACCGCGCCGGGGGTGTCTTCCTCGAAATAGACGTTGACCCATTCCAGCAGCACGGCATGACCGGCCGAGGCCTTGTCGTCGGGCAGGTAGCCGCGCACGATCTTGCGCACCTGGAAATCATTGGCCAGCTGAAAGGTCAGGATCGGGTCGGTCAACTCGCGCGAGCGCACCTTGGCCACGTACTCGCGCGGCGTGAGTTCTTCCTTGTGCTTGTGGTAACCCGGAATGCGTCCCCCGACCACGATCTTGCGCAGGTTCAGGCTCTCGCATAATTCCTTGCGCGCGTCGTACAGGCGCCGACCGAGGCGAAGATCGCGATAATCCGGATCAACAAAGACATCCACACCGTAGAGCACGTCACCCTTGGGGTCATGCGTGGTCAGATAACCGTTGCCGACGATATCCCAGTACTTGTGGTCGTGGCCCCAGCGGCTGTATTTCACGATCATCGAAATGGCCGCCGCGACGACGCGGCCGTTGTCCTCGATGCACAGCTGACCGTCGGGAAAACGCTGAACCTGCGACTCGAACTGGGCCTTCGTCCAGGCGCCGTCCAGCCCGCCGGGATAGACCTTGTCCATGATCCGGGCGATGTCCTGATAGTCCTCCAGGCGCGACTGGCGCAGGATCAGGCGATGCCGCTCGGAGGAAAAGTCGGCGGTGTCTGACATACAGGATTCCGATATAAAACTGGACGCAAGGATAGCGCACATCACCCCGCCCGGCCGTCAGTCCGCCACGAACGTGTCCGTATAATGAGGACCATGCAGCTCTCCGCCCCCGGCCCGCAAACCCTTGTCTACTCGCCGTCCGAGATCAACCGGGAGGCGCGCACGCACCTGGAAGCCGGGTTTCCGCGCGTTTGGCTGCGCGGCGAGATCTCCAACCTGGCC
>SKIE01000014.1 GCA_007116585.1 Wenzhouxiangella sp.
ATCATGGAGCGGGTGAGGATGTTGGCGCCCTCGACCGTGATCGATACCGGCAGCGCCTGGTAGCCAAGCGACAGGTAGTTGCCCGGGCCTTCGACCACGGCCTTGCCGCCGTGTACGTCCATGGCGTCATTGATGACCCGGCGATTGGCCTCGGTGTGATAAGCCTTGAGGATGGCCGACAGCACGACCGGCTTGTCGCCGCGGTCGAGCGCGCTCAGCGTCATCTTGTGGGCGGCTTCCATGCGGTAGGCTTCCGCGCCGATGCGCGCCAGCGGCTCCTCGATGCCTTCGAATTGGCCGATCGGCTGCTTGAACTGGTAGCGAATCCGGGCATAGGCGCCGGTCAGCATGCTGGCGGCCTTGCCGCCGGCAACACCCTGGGCCGGCAGGGAAATCGCCCGGCCGGCGGCCAGGCAGTGCATCAGCATGCGCCAGCCCTGTCCGATCCGTTCCTGTCCGCCGATCAGCCAGTCCATCGGAATGAAGACGTTCTTGCCGCGGGTCGGGCCGTTCATGAACAGGCTGCCGCCCGGCAGGTGCCGGTTGCCGATCTCCACGCCCGGCGTACCGGTCGGAATCAGCGCGCAGCTGATGCCCAGGTTTTCCCTGCCGCCGAGCAGACCGTCCGGGTCGCGGGTCTTGAAGGCCAGGCCCAGGACGGTGGCCACGGGTGCGAGCGTGATGTAGCGCTTGTCCCAGCTGACCGACAGCCCCAGCACTTCCTTGCCGTCGATCATCCGCTTGCACACGATGCCCTCGTCCGGCATCGAGGCGGCGTCGGAGCCCGCCTGCGGCGAAGTCAGCGCAAAGCAGGGGATTTCTTCACCGCGGGCCAGCCGCGGCAGGTAGTGGTCTTTTTGCTCCTCGGTGCCGAAGTGCATGAGCAGTTCGCCGGGGCCGAGTGAGTTGGGCACCATGACGCTGACCGCGGCGGTCAGGCTTCGGGTGGAAATCTTGGTCACCACCGCAGCGTTGCCCTGCGCGGTGAAATCCAGGCCGCCGTAGGCTTTGGGGATGATCATGCTCAAAAAACGCTTTTCGCGGATGAACTGCCAGACTTCGGGCGGCAGATCCTTGAGTTCCCGGTTGATCTTCCAGTCGTCGAGCATTTTGCACAGTTCTTCTACCGGGCCGTCGATGAAGGCCTGCTCTTCCTCGGTCAGGCGCGGCGGCGGCAGGTCGAACAGACGCTTCCAGTCCGGGTTGCCGGAGAACAGTTCTGCGTCCCACCACACGGTGCCGGCATCCAGCGCTTCCTTCTCGGTCGCCGACATGGCCGGCAGCACGGTCTGGAACCAGGCAAACAGCGGCTTGGAGATCAGCGAGCGCCGCAGCGGATGAATGGCCATCAGGGCAAAGCCCACGCTGGCAAGGGCAAAGATCGCGGTCGCCGGCCAGGCCGCGCCGGCCAGCGGGGCCAGTACCAGCGCCGCGGCCGACAGGGCCAGGGCGGCCCAGGCCGGTGCGCGAATGTAAGCCAGCGCCAGCAGGCCAACGATGAAAACAAACAGCAAGCTCAGTGTCATGGTGTGGTCTCCATGGTGCCCTTGGCACCGGTTCGAGCAGTCGAGTCGGGGGTTGTGGTGTGGTCAGGGGTGCCGCGCAGTCCGGCGGCGGCAAAGCGAACCAGGTCAGAAGCAATGGACCGTGTATCGGCCAGGCTGCTTTCGGCCATGGTGTAGGTCAGGGCGCCGACAATGAAGTCGAGCTGACGCCTGAGCAGCTCGGGCTGCCGGCCCGGCAGGGTCTTGGCAATGGCGTCGGCGAAGCGGCGCATGACGAAGGCATATTCGCTGCTGATTGCCGCATGCAGGTCTTCGTCGCGGTCGGCGAAGGCGCGCATCAGCAGCTGCATGAACCGATGACCGTCGGCGTCGGATCCGCGCGAGAACGCCAGCGCCGGATAGACAAAGGCGTCGAGCACGTCTTCAAGCACGGGCCCACCGTCTCGCGCCAGGGCCTGATCCAGCCGCGCCAGCCGCGCCTGGTTGAGCGCGTCCAGGCGACGCCGGAACACCGCCAGCAGCAGCGCCTGCTTGGAGCCGAAGTGGTAATGCACCGCGGCCAGGTTGACGTCGGCCGCCTGAGTGATCTGGCGCAGGCTGGCCAGGTGGAAGCCCTGTTCAGCAAACAGGGTCTCGGCCGCGTCCAGAATGCGGTCGCAGGTGCTTGGCTCGGTCACAATTCAAACGTTCGATTAAAACGCATGTTTGAATTCTAGCACGAGCCGAGCGTGGTTTCAGACGGCGCACTCCGCCTGGCCGACATCGCGCCGGACGCGCACCCGGCCGGGGTTGGACACGACAATGGCCCTGGCCTGGGCCTGGCCGCGCGCGTCACACACCCGGATGGTCAGGTTGGTACCGAAGGCGCCGCCCATGGGCTGGAACCGGACCCGGTTGCGCCCGGCCGAGTGCAGCAGCAGGCGGGATTCGGGCGGCACCACGCGCAGAACATCCTCCGGGCGCTCAGGCTGATGGCGGTTGTTGTTGCGGTCGACAAAGATGATCCAGCCGCCGTCCCAGCGATTGCTGCCGCTGCAGGTTTGCTGGTCGTCGCTGGGGCAGGCAACGACGTTGCTGCGCAGCGTCACTGCCGAATGGCGCGCGTACTGGATATGCGCCATCATCAGGTTGGTCTTGGCCGTGACCCGGTTCTCGGCCACGAAGCCGGCCATCGCCGGCAGGCCGATGGTCATCAGGATGGCAGCGATGCTGATGACGATCAGCAGTTCGATCAGGGTCAGGCCTTGCTCGTTGCGGTTCATGTCGCGTTCTCCGTTGATTCGGGTTCGGCGACATTCTGGGTTTCCGACCTGCGTGGCCGGAATGGCAAAGCTTAGTCACGCCGGGTCGGTGACCGGCCCGGCGTGTGGTAGGAAATTTCCGACGGATCGTGTCCGAATCAAGCGTTCAGCGCTTTCGCGATGCGCTCGACCGCCTGTTTGAGCGTGTCCAGGCCGCAGGCGAACGACAGGCGCAAATGACCCGGCGCGCCAAACGCGCTGCCCGGTACCGAGGCCACGCCGGCTTCTTCCAGCAGGTGTTCGGCCAGGGCCAGGTCGTCGGTCAGTCCCAGCGACCTGATCGCTTCACTGCAGTCGGCAAACAGATAGAACGCCCCCTTGCCCGGCGCGCAGGACACGCCCGGCAGTTCGTCCAGGGCCGGCTGCAGCCAGTCGTGGCGCTCGCGAAAGGCCTTGCACATCTCCCGGACGCAAGTCTGGTCTTCGGCCAGCGCGGCTACCGCGGCAGCCTGGCTCACCGAGCAGGGGTTGGACGTGCTCTGGCCCTGCACCTTGCGCATTTCCTTGATGATCCTGGCCGAGCCGGCCGCATAGCCGATGCGCCAGCCGGTCATGGCGTAGGCCTTGGACACACCGTTGATGACAACAAGGCGGTCTTTCAGTGCGGGCACCACTTCGCCGATGCTGGCAAACGGTTCATCCGCCCACCAGATGTGCTCGTAGATGTCGTCGGAACAAATCAGGATGCGGGGGTGTTCTTTCAGCACCTCGCCGAGCTCGGTCAACTGCTGGCGGCTGTAGGCCTGCCCGGTCGGATTGCTGGGAGAGTTCAGCATCAGCATGCGGGTCTGATCGGTGATCGACGCCGCCAGCTGGGTCGGCGTGATCAGGTAGTCCGTATCCGGCGTGGTTTTCAGGACAACAGGCTCGCCGTCGGCCAGTCGCACCATGTCGGGATAAGATACCCAGTAGGGTGCCGGAATGATGACCTCATCGCCCGGATCGATCGTCGCCTGCAGCAGGTTGTAGATGGACTGTTTGGCGCCGTTGGAGACCAGAATGTCGGCGGCCTCGTAGTCGAGCTGGTTGTCGCGCTTGAGCTTGTCGATGATGGCGTCTTTCAGCGCCGGGATGCCGTCGACGGCCGTGTAGCGGGTCTGGCCCTGCTCGATCGCGGCAATGCCGGCGGCCCGGATATGTTCGGGCGTGTCGAAGTCGGGCTCGCCCATGCTCAGCGAGATGATGTCGCGGCCGGCGGCGCGCAGCTCGGCGGCTTTCATGCTCATGGCAATGGTCGCCGACGGCTTGACCTGGGCAACGCGTTTCGACAGTCGTATGGTCACTGCATCCTCTCCAGTATTGAAGGTGTTGTGGGCGTGGTGGATGGTCCCGGCCGGGCCGGAACATCGACAGGAGCCTAGTATACTGGCGCTCGTGTTTCACGCTGCTCAAAACCCGGAATGAGTCGACGATTTCGCATGGCCTCCGGTTATGAGCCGGCCGGCGATCAGCCGGAAGCCATCCGCCAGCTGGTCGACGGTCTGTCTGCCGGTCATGCGCACCAGACCCTGCTCGGCGTGACCGGCTCGGGCAAGACCTTCACCATGGCCAACCTGGTCGAGCGGGCCCAGCGCCCGGCGCTGGTCATGGCGCCCAACAAGACCCTGGCCGCGCAGCTGTACGGCGAGTTCAAGGCGTTTTTCCCGGACAACGCCGTTGAGTACTTTGTTTCGTACTACGACTACTACCAGCCCGAGGCTTACGTACCGTCGACCGACACGTTCATCGAGAAAGACGCCTCGATCAATGAGCACATCGAGCAGATGCGGCTGTCGGCGACCAAGGCCCTGCTGGAGCGGCGCGACACGCTGATCGTCGCCACGGTGTCAGCCATCTACGGTCTGGGCGATCCCAGCGCGTTTCTGAAGATGACGCTGCCGCTGACGGTGGGTGAACGCATGTCCCAGCGCGAAGTGCTGCGGCGCCTGGCCGAGATGCAGTACGCGCGCAACGACTTCGAGCTCAGGCGTGGCACCTACCGCGTGCGCGGCGAGGTCATCGACATCTTCCCGGGTGATTCGGAGATCGAGGCGGTCCGGCTTGAGCTGTTCGACGACGAGATCGAACGCATCAGCTACTTCGACCCGCTGACCGGCGAGATCCGCTCCAAGCTTGACGAGCTGACGATTTTCCCCAAGACCCACTACGTCACCCCGCGCCAGGTGGTGCTCGACGCGGTCGAGGCGATCAAGGCCGAGCTGGCCGAGCGTCTGCCGCAGCTGGAATCAGCCGGCAAGCTGCTCGAGGCGCAGCGGATCAAGCAGCGCACCCAGTTCGATATCGAGATGATGCTGGAGCTGGGCTATTGCCAGGGCATCGAGAACTACTCGCGCCACCTCACCGGACGGCAGCCGGGTGAATCGCCGCCGACGCTGTTTGACTATCTGCCGCGCGATGCGATTCTGATCGCCGACGAGTCGCACGTCACCATTCCGCAGATCGGCGGCATGTACCGCGGCGACCGGGCCAGGAAGGAAACCCTGGTCGAGTTCGGGTTTCGCCTGCCCTCGGCGCTGGACAACCGGCCGCTGAAGTTCGAGGAATTCGAGCAGCGCGCGCCGCAGATGATCCTCGTTTCGGCCACGCCGCGGCAGTGGGAGCTGGAGCGCTCGCCGGTGATCGCCGAGCAGGTGGTTCGGCCGACCGGGCTGGTTGACCCGGAGGTGCTGATCCGCCCGGTCGGCAGCCAGGTCGATGATCTGCTGTCCGAGATCCGCGAGCGGACCGGGCAGGGCGACCGTGTGCTGGTCACAACGCTGACCAAGCGCATGGCCGAAAACCTGACCGAATACCTGGCCGAGCACGACGTACGCGTGCGCTACCTGCATTCTGATATCGACACGGTCGAGCGGGTTGAAATCATTCGCGATTTGCGCCTGGGCACCTTCGACGTGCTGGTCGGCATCAATTTGCTGCGCGAAGGGCTGGATTTGCCCGAAGTGTCGCTGGTGGCAATTCTGGACGCCGACAAGGAAGGCTTCCTGCGCTCGGAAGGCTCGCTGATCCAGACCATCGGTCGTGCGGCCCGCAACGTCCGCGGCCGGGCGATTCTCTACGCCGATAAGGTGACGGACTCGATGCGGCGGGCGATTGACGAAACCGAACGGCGTCGGGCCAAGCAGATTGCCCACAACGAGGCCCACGGCATCACGCCGCAGACCATCGTCAAAAACGTGGCCGACATCATGGCCGACGCCCACCAGACCCCGGGCAGGAAGAAACCGGCGCGCAAGGCCGCGGAAACGAAGGCGCCCTACGTGCCGGAAGCCGTATCGCCGGAACAGGCCGCGCGCGAGATTGCGCGGCTTGAAAAAGAGATGTTCCAGGCGGCGGAGAACCTGGAGTTCGAGCAGGCCGCGGCCTTGCGCGACCAGATTGGAAAGCTGCGCGAGAACAGCCTCAAAGCCGCTGTTTGAGGACGTGCTTGAGAGGCTACGCTGCGGTCAGTCGAGCTCGGCGGCGGCCTCGCGCTGCTTCAACTCCCGCGCTTCGCGCGTCACGATCCATGAGGCGAGCGCATCGGTTTCGTCGCGTGTCAGCGCGACAAAGCGGGCGGCCACGCGGTTGGTGGCCCGGCCATGCTCATCCTCGATACGCTGGATCACGGCCGGCAGGGCCAGCGCCGGATCCGTGCCTTCCGGATCAATCCGCACCAGGCAGAGCGCGCCCGGGTCCACGTCTTCGGGCCATTTGAAGTCAATGCCGGTCGCGCTCATGTGGACCTGCTCGTAGCAATCCTGCAGCGCGGTTTCAACCAGGATTTCGCCGGCCAGAAAGTTGAGCTTGGCGTCGATCAGTCGAATCAGCGGCGCCAGCGCCGGCTGCGTGCGCTTGACCGAATCGCGCACGAACACATACTGATTTTCCAGTGCCAGCCACTGCAGCATCCGCAGTTCGGAACGAAGCTTCGAGCGCAGGGCTTCGGGCTGCTGCAGGAGAGCATCGTCAAGCCGCTGCACGTCGATGCTGGCGGCAAAGCCCAGGCGGTGATGCTCGCGCCGTTCCGCGCTGTCATCCTGGCCCATCGGTCAGCTCCGGTAGACGGTCCAGGTCGATTACGGCCTCGTCGGGCAAAGGCTCGACGATCTCGCGCGGGCGGATCAGGATCTCGACGCGGCGGTTGCGCGCCCGGCCTTCCTCGGTCTCGTTGGTGTCGATCGGCTGGGTGTCGGCATAGCCCTCGACCCGGAAGCGGTCCGGCGGAATGGTGCCGTCCTCGGTCAGTTCATGCACCACCGAGGCGGCGCGCGCTGCCGACAGTTCCCAGTTGGAGCGAAATCTGACGGTGGAGATGGGCAGGTTGTCGGTGTGGCCGGACACCAGGAACTCGCCGCGGATGTCGCGCAGCAGGCGCTTGATCTCGA
>SKIE01000198.1 GCA_007116585.1 Wenzhouxiangella sp.
CTGGAATGGGCGATTCGCATGGAAGCCGATCGCATGGTCAACTCGATCATCGATGAAGACGATCTGGCCTCCGAAATGACCGTAGTGCGCAATGAGTTCGAGATGGGCGAGACCAACCCGTTCAGCGTACTTATGCAGCGCACCATGGCCACGGCCTACTTGTGGCACGGCTACGGCCGTTCCACTATTGGCGCACGCTCCGACATCGAAAACGTGCCCATCGAGCGCCTGCACTCCTTTTACCGGCGCTACTACCAGCCCGACAATGCCGTTCTGGTCCTGTCCGGCAACGTCGACCCGGAACAGTCTCTGGCCCTGGTAGAACGCTACTTCGGCGCCATTCCCGCACCAGAGCGCGGCGGCGACATGATGCTGTGGCCGACCTACACCCGCGATCCGGTCCAGGACGGCGAGCGAAGCATTACGGTGCGCCGTTCCGGTACCGTGCGCGCGCTGATGGCCGCGTTCCACGTACCGGCGGCCGCGCACGAGGATTTTGCCGCGGTAGAGGTGCTGGCGCATCTGCTAGGCGACATGCCCTCCGGCCGGCTGCATGAAAGCCTGGTCGATGCTGAACTGGCCACCCAGATCGCAGCCTTCAGCCTGCGCCTGCCAGAACCCTCACTGCTGATGCTGTTTGCACAGACGCGCGACGGCCAGGATCTGGGTGAGGTCGAGTCTGCACTATTCGCCAGCCTGGAGGAACTGGCCGAGCGCCCCCCGAGCGAAGAAGAAGTGCGGCGCGCCATCAATGCCCTGACGCGCAACATGGAACAAACTCTCAACGACAGTGGACGGGTCGGGGTTCAGCTCAGCGAATGGGCCGCGGCCGGCGACTGGCGGCTGATGTTCCTGCACCGTGACCGGCTGGAGGAAGTCACCGTGGACGACGTGATCCGGGTGGCCGATCAATACCTGGTGAGCAACAATCGCACGGTCGGTCGGTTCATTCCCGAAAGCCGACCGCGCCGGGCCGAAATTCCGGAAGCGCCCGAGCTGGCCAGCCTGCTGGCCGACTACACCGGCCGCGAGGATCTCATCGCCGGGGAAGCCTTCGACCCCAGCCCTGAGAACATCGAGCAACGCCTGGTCCGCTTCGAGCTGGCCAACGGCACGCGCGTGGCCCTCCTGCCGAAACAGACCCGCGGGCAGCGCGTGTTCGGCCAGATCACCATGCGCACCGGCTCGCTGGACTCCTTGCGTGGGTTGAACAACATTCCCTCGACCACCGGCAGCATGCTGATGCGCGGCAGCGAGAATTTCACCCGGCAGGAGATTCGCGACCGGACTGACGAACTGCGCTCGTCCTTGAGCATCGGCGGATCAAGCCAGGTCAACGCACGCATGGAAACCCAGCGCGACCAGCTGCTGCCCCTGCTGACGCTGGCCGAAGACGTGCTGCGACGGCCCACCTTCCCCGACCGCGAGCTGGCCGAATGGCGACGCCAGGCCCTGACCGGCCTGGACCAGCAGCGCGACGATCCTGGCAGCGTGGCCAACCAGCTGCTGGGCCGCCATTTCAACACGGTCGATGCTGACCATCCCGGCTATGTGGCGGACTGGGATGAACGGGTTGCCCGAATCGAGGCGGTCGAGCGGGACCAGCTGGTCGATTTCCACGCCAGCCACTACGGCTTTGGCCCGGCGGCCACAATCAGCTTTGTCGGTGATTTTGATCCTGACGAACTGCGCGCCGCGCTGGAGGCGCACTTCGGCGACTGGGAGGCCGAAATACCGTTCGAACGCATTGCCCGCAGCATCGAGCCCGTGGAAGTCGCGCAACTCAGCGGCCAGCTCGACGACAAGGCCAATGCAGTCCTGATCGGGCGCTTCCCGTTCCCGATGAACGACAACCATCCAGACTATCCGGCGCTCAACCTGGCCGGTCATCTGATCGGCGGCGGTTTCCTGAGCTCACGCCTGGCCAGTCGCATCCGCGATGACGAGGGCCTGAGTTATGGCGTCGGCGGCAACTTCAGCGCCCACCCGATTGACGAGATCGGCAATTTCCAGGCCTTTGCCATGTTCGCCCCGGAAAACCGCGAGCGCCTGGTCGAGGTCCTGTTTGAGGAGTTGAACCGGGTCATCGACGAAGGCTTTGACGCCGACGAAATCGACACCGGGCGGCGCGGTCTGCTCCAGCAGCGTGAACTGCAGCGCAGCAATGACGGCAACCTCGTTGGCACGCTGAACTCGAACCTGTATCTGGGGCGCGACATGTTCCATCAACAGCAGTTCGAACAAGCGCTGCTGGCGCTGGATGCCCAAACCGTCAATGACGCCGTGCGGCGCCACTTCAACCCCGAACAGATCAGCATTGCGATTGCTGGCGACTTCGAGAGCAACGAAGACGAGTAGGCGCCCAGCATGGCCAGGACACGGTACGCTGGCGCTTACAGCCGGCGCAGTAGTACCCACTGGAAACTGCCGGCACGCTACGGCGTGCTGGGAGGCCTGCTGGCGGTGCTGGCCGGGTGTGCCGGCCAGCCCGCATCCGAGCCCGCAGCAGAACCGCCATCAAGCGCGGTCTGTACCGACTTGATGACCGCCGCCGAGACCATCATGCGCGAGCGTCAGCAGGGAGCCGCGCGCAGCGAGGTTCGAAGCACGATGCTGGCCAACGCGCCTGCCGAACAGTTGGTGTTTATCGACACGCTGGTCGAAATGGCCTTCCGCGAGCCCCGGCATGACAACGAACGCGGGCGCGAGCAAGCCGTGCGGGACTTCGGCCGGGAACGCTACCAAAGCTGCGCCCGCCTGAGCCGCTGAAGCGACTCCAGGAGACGCTTCAACAGGGAGATCAGTTCAGATCAGCTCAGCGCTTGAACCAGCCCGGTTCGGCCTGGCTGCAGGCGATGAAATGCGGATTCAACAGCGATTCGCGCGCGTTGTAGGTCAGCGGCTCGCCGGTTTCTGCATTCAGCACCTGACCGCCGGCCTCTTCGACCACCGCCTGGGCGGCGCAGGTATCCCATTCGCTGGTCGGACCCAGCCGCGGATAGACATCGGCCTGCCCATCGGCCACCAGGCAGAGCTTGAGCGATGAGCCCATCGCGACCATTTCCGCATCACCCAGTTTTTCAACGAAGGTATCGACTTCCGGCGTGCTGTGCGAACGGCTGCCGACCACTTTCCAGGCGCGATCGCCCGGCGGATCGGCCACGTGGATGCGATCCATCACGCCCGAACCGACCTGGCGCCAGGCGCCTTCGTGCCGGGCGGCAAAGTACCAGGTCTGCAGCGCCGGCGCATACACCACGCCCAGCACCGGGCGATGTTCACGAACCAGCGCCACGTTGACGGTGAACTCGTCGTTGCGCTTGAGGAATTCCTTGGTACCGTCCAGCGGATCGACCACCCAGCATTGCTCCCAGTGCTTGCGGTCATGCCAGGGCGCCTGGCGCGATTCCTCGGACAGCACCGGAATCTCGGGCGACATCTCCTGCAGCCGTGCCACCAGGATCTTGTTCGCCGCCAGATCAGCAGCGGTCAGCGGACTTTTATCGTCCTTTTGTTCCGTCTCGAATCGTTTCGGATCAGCGTAAATCTCGAGGATGGCGCTGCTGGCTTCAGTAACGGCCGCGCGCACCTGCTGCAGGGTTTTCTTCAAGTCCATGGTTATTCGCCCTTCAAATGAAATTTTTCAGTCAAAACAGCGGCGAGCGGTTTCTTCCACCCAGCGACCTGACAACTCGTCACTGTTGTCCAGACGCTGGCGGACCAGGGGGACATAGCTGGCATCGTCTTCGGCAATATGCTCGTACAGCCACCGCCGCAACATGGCCCGCAGTTCTTCTGCAATCGGCTCACCCCGGGCATGGCGCTCTTCGAAATCCTTGAGCGCACGCTCAAATGCAGTATGCGACTCGGCATGCTCCGCCGCTTCGACAAAGCCGGCCTGCTGCATCAATTCCTCTTCAAATGAAAAGTGGGCGCGTGCGTAATCGTCGAGTTCACCCAGCAGCTCACCCACGCCCTGTTCGTCCATCGCGGATTCCAGGTCGTTGATGATGTTGACGATTCGACGATGCTGCCGATCAATGGATTCGATGCCAGTATCAAACCTCGAATCCCACTCCAGACGTGCCATGCGCTGACTCTTGCTCCACTCCTGATTGGTCTGATCAGGATAGCAAAAGGCTCAGGTGCCCGGGCGGTCTCCCCACAGGTATTTGTGAATCTGCAGCTGCAGCCGAACCGGGGCCCTGGTCTCGAGAATCCATTCCGCCAGGCGGGCCGGCTCCAGTTCTTGCCAGACCGGCGACAACAGCACCTGCCAGCGGTCCAGCTCACGCGCCCGGATCTGCTCCAGCGCCCAATCGAAATCGGATCGATCAGCGATGACGATCTTGATCTGGTCAGATGGCCCCAGGTGATCCAGGATGGACCAGCGATTACGCTCGACCTCATCCGAACCCGGCGCCTTGAAGTCGACCACTTTGATGACGCGCGAGTCCACGGCGCTGACGTCCACCGCGCCACTGGTTTCCAGGGACACGACATAGCCCAGGTCACACAGTTTGACCAGCAGGTCGGCACAGCGCTTCTGAGACAGCGGCTCGCCGCCGGTGACACAAACGTGTCGGTAGCCGAACTCACCGACCGCGGCGGTGATGTCTTCAAATGACTGCCACTGTCCGCCATGGAATGAGTACGGCGTGTCGCACCAGCGGCAGCGCAAGGGGCACCCGGTCAGGCGGACGAAGACCGTCGGCCAGCCGACCAGGTCGGATTCGCCCTGGATCGACCCAAAGATCTCGGTGATTTTCAGCCGCTGCTCAGATCGCACGGCAGAAGAGACGCTGTCGGACCCGGGGTCGGCAAGGCGCTGGTCGAGCATGTGTTGAGAAACCCGCTTCTCTGGCGGCTTAAAAGTGCCCGGCCAGGCGCATGTCGCGTAGCCGGCTGTCGGCCAGTCGCGCCAGCGTGGTGTCGGGATGGTCGCTTCTGACCTGTTCCAGCGCGGCCCGAGCCTCGGCCCACCGACGCAGCTCGAAGTGGCTGAAGCCGATCTTGAGCAAGGCGTCGCCGTCCTTGTTGCTGCCGGGATACTGCTCGCGTAGCTGATTGAAAAAGCGCAGCGCCGTTTCGAAATCGCGCGTTACGTAGTAGGTTTCAGCCAGCCAGTACAGCGCATTGGGCGCGTAGCCGGACTGCGGAAACTGATCGAGAAAGTTGGAAAACCCTTCGGCTGCATCGGCAAAGCGCTGTTCACGCAGGGCGCGAAAGGCTCGATCATAGGCGGCCTGTTCTGATTCAGTCGGCGTGCCGAGATCGCGCGGCGCAATCACCGTACCACCGGCCAGCGGGGTCACCTCGCTTTGAGCATCAATCGGGGCGCGCACTTCCGGCACATCCACTACAGCCGGGGCTTCAGGCGCATCCACGGTCGGTCCTGCATCATCCGGCTGGCCCTCGGCCGTTGAATCGGGAATCGGCTCGGCTATGGGAGACACGGCGGTCACTCCCCCTTGCCCCAACTGCTGCAGCCGCTGATCCAGATCCAGATACTGATCGCGCTGACGGCGACGCAGATTTTCCAGTTCACGTTGCTGGGACTCAACCAGGCCGCGCAGTTCACGCACCTCTTCGAGCAGCTCCTGCACCTGATAAACCACCTGCAAGTTCCCGTCCTGCGCGCTGACCGGCACGGAAATGACGGCGGCCAAAGCCGCCGTCATCGCCATCCGGCGCAATGTAGCCGAACGCTTGCTCATCAGCGGGCGGTGTAGACGATCTCCGTGCGCCGGTTCCGCTGCCAGCAATCTTCATTGCTTTCACGGCAAACCGGGCGTTCCTCGCCATAGCTGACCACTTCGAGCTGACGCGACGAGACACCGGCAGCACGCAGCAGCTCTTCGACCGAGTTGCCGCGACGCTCGCCCAGACCCAGGTTGTATTCGCGCGAACCGCGCTCGTCGGTGTGGCCTTCGAGAATCACCCGAGCCGACGGATTGGCCTGGATATAGGCGGCATGTGCATCAACAACGGGACGGAACTCTGCCCGGACGTTGGAGCGGTCGAACTCAAAGTAAATGGTACGCTGGCTGAGCAGGCTGTCAGGATTGTCGAGATTACGCGCGTCGGTGAAGTCGCGCGGGTCAATCCGGTCCACTTCCTCGGCCGGCGGTGGCGGCGGTGGCGGCGGCTCCGGCGCCGGCGGCTCTTCACGAACATCCCGCGCGCAGGCCGCCAGAAGGGCTACCAGCATCACGAGGGCGAGAAAACGAATTGCAGTCTTCATGAAACCTCCCGAATCGAATCGAAGAAACTGTTGGGGCAACTATCAGTAGTATGAAATCAACGTATTATCGGTGACCAGGCCGGCTCGCGCACATCGCCCTCACTGTCGACCAGCCGCTGGCGAATCCTCCCGTCGGCAGACACGGCGGCCAGTACGCCACGCCCGTTTTCGCGCGCGCCATACAAGACCATGCTGCCGTTGGGCGCAAAGCTTGGAGACTCGTCCAACCGGCCATTGGATAATACACGCAAACGCTCCGTTTCGCGATCATGGATTGCAATCCGGAAGTCGTTGTCACCATCGCTGTGGACCACTGCCAGGAAGCGTTCGTCCCGGGCCAGCGAGGCGCGCGCGTTGTAGCGGCCTTCAAAAGTCACCCGCTCCATGTTGCTGCCGTCGGCATTCATGACGTGAATCTGCGGCCGGCCGGCGCGGTCGGAGGTGAAATAGATCCGCTCACCGTCCGGCGACCACGCTGGTTCCGTGCTGATCGACCAGTGGTGAGTAAGCTGCTCATGCTGGCCGCTGTCCACGTCAATCACCCAGATATCGGGACTGCCGCCGCGCGACAGGCTGACGGCCAGGCGACGGCCGTCGGGTGACCAGGCCGGCGCCCCGTTGATCCCGCGGCTAGAACTGACCACCTCGGTCTGGCCCGTAAAAAGATCCTGCACGATGATATTGGACCGACCAGTCGCGAAGGAGACATAGGCCAGCCGGCGCCCGTCCGGCGCCCAGGCCGGCGACAGGATGGGTTGGGTGTTACGGACCACGGTCTGCGGGTTGAAGCCATCGGCGTCGGCCACAACCAGCTCGAACAACTCGTCATCCCCACCCACGTCGGTGACCACAACATAGGCGATGCGGGTGGCGAAAGCGCCCGGCACACCGATCAATGCCTCGTA
>SKIE01000149.1 GCA_007116585.1 Wenzhouxiangella sp.
ACCTCGCGCGAGGCCCAGACCAGTCCCTCCTCATCCCACACGGCAACAGCGTGGCCGCAGGCTCGGGCCAGAGTCAGGTTGTGCCTGCTGCGGGCGGTCAGGCTCTTGCCCACATACACGCCGGGCTTCAGCATCGCCAGACGCAGATCAATCCGTTTCTTGTTGCCGACAACGGCCGGTCGGCCACGCACGGCCGCAACCAGCGCCAGCAGCAGCTTGGCATCAAATTCCCGGACCCGGGTTTCGCAGGGCAGGATCAGCGGACCCATCGGGCTCACTGCGCGAAACGGCTCAGCAAGTCCGGCGCCAGGCGCTCGGCCACAAAGCCGTCAATCCGTTCCAGTTCCGCGTCGTTGAAGTAGTCCCGGTAGCCGCCTACCTTGCCGCGACGCACCTTGTAGGAGTCGGGATCATCGACATTGGCCGCCTGCAGGCGGCTGTTCTGAAAGTAGTTTTCGCGCTCCTTGCGCTTCAGGGCAGCAAAGGAGGTGAATTCGACCGCCGCGGCGATTTCATCGGCGCTGAATGCCTGGCCGAGGAACTCGAGTAGCCGCGCCATTTCAGCCTCGGTATCCGAGCGAAGGGTTTCGTAGTACAGGCGATACACCCGCTCCCAGGCGGCCAACTCCTGGTGCCAGAAGTTCAGGTAGTCGCAGATGGCGGGCAGGCCCAGCGACGAGCGCATCACGAACGAAAACATCGAGTCTTCGCCCTCCACGTCGTAGAGCTCACGCTTGTAGGCGCTGGCGCGCCGTGTCGACTGGAAATACTCCGACACGGCGATGTCGCGCGGATCGCGCAGCAGGAAGACTACCGGCATGCTTATGAGGCGGCCGCCGTGGCGCGGATGCTGCGCGAGCCGATCCAGATAGTGCCCGTGCGTCATGGCCACAACCGGGACCGCATCGGCCTGGCGATGGAAGTTGTCGTATTCCAGCAGCTGCTGCCCCGGCAGCCCGTGACGCTGCTGAAACAGCCGGGACAGCATCGCGCGCAGCCAGGTGCGACCGCTTTTCGCCCGGGATAACACCACCATGTCCGCGGCCAATACACGACGATTGTCCAACTGCGCGCGCAGTCGATGACGGAGCGCCTTGCGGCGCTGTTTTGGCAGCGGCGCAGTCAGCGCCCAGATGCCGGCCCGATACAGGCGAAGGCGATCCATGCAGTCCCTCTAAAAGTTCGGAGCAATGACAAACCGTCATTTTAGGGCATCCAATGATGCGCAGTAGCCCCGTGACGGGCAAAAGCCCCGACGCGGGGTCATGCCAATTCCTGGCATATTCAACGGGTATAATCCGGTGTTTATCCTTTTGATCTAGCAGCCGAGAGACCATGATGGACGCCGTTGCCCAGAAACAGTGGATTCGCGAGGCGCATAAGCAAGTCGAGGATCTGTTTACGCGCAGCGCTTCGACGTACTGGCTCGATCTGCTGCTGAGCGCCGCCGTGGCATGGACGGCGACGGTGGTGTATTTCACCCAGCCGGCCTGGTCGCTGGCCCAGATACTCGGCCTGATCATTGCCGGCGTTGCCTTCTACCGTGCCGGTACTTTCATGCACGAAATCATTCACATGGCGCGCGGTGAGCTGAACGGATTCAAGCGGGCCTGGAATGTGCTGGTCGGTATTCCGCTGCTGATGCCCTGGATTCTGTACCGCAACCACATCGAGCATCACTCGCGAGCGCATTTCGGTACCCCGCGCGACGGCGAATACCTGCCCCTGGCCGCCTCGCCACTGCGCGAGACGATCCGCTACATGCTGCAGATCCCGGTGCTGTCGCTGCTCGCACTGCTGCGCTTTGGCGTGGCCGGTCCGTTGTCGCAGCTTCATCCGCGCCTGCGCACATGGTTGCTCACCAAAGGCTCAGCCTACGTATCCAATCCCTACTACGAGAAAGCCTTTCCGCAAAAAGAGCGACGTCACCTGCTGATCGTCGAGTGGCTGACTTTTGCCTGGGTGGCTTTCTGGGTCGCCATGACGGTATTCGGTCCGGTCGAGCTTATCCACTGGCTGATGGCCTGGGTCCTGCACGCCTGGACCCTGGGGCTGAACTGGGTCCGTAACCTCGCCGCTCACAGCTATTCGCGGCGCGGCGAGGCCATGTCGCATCTGGAACAGCTGGAAGACTCGGTCAACATCACCGGTCAGACCTGGCTGACCGTGTGGCTGTTCCCGGTCGGCCTGCGCTACCACGCTCTGCACCATCTGTTTCCGGGCCTGCCGTACCACAACATGGGCGAAGCGCACCGACGACTGATATCGCATTTCGGGCCAGACTCACCCTACGCCTCGGCCTGCCACGACAATTATTTCCGCGTCGTGGCAACCTTGTTCCGACGCGCCTCAGCGGTGGCACCGGATGACTCGGCCATTTCGACCTGGCGGGCGAGCCGCGCGACCTGAGCCCGACGCCCTGTCTTCAGGCCGGGCAAGCAGAGGACACGTCTCAATGACGACAGCTCAAGCCGCCCGAGCCACGATGGCGGCGTCTTCGCTGGAGGCACTCTCTGGCACCGCCGTTCTGGTCAACCCGCGCAGTTTCCGGCTGGGCCAGCGCTCGCGCCTGGCCGAAATCGAGCGCCGTGCCGAGCAGCATGATGTACCCGTGCACGTGGTCGAAGGACCCGGCGACATTGCAGAGGTGCTTGAGCCGACCGGTGCTGACGCGCTTGAGCAGATGATTGTTATTGGCGGCGATGGCACGGTGCAGGCTCTGGTCAGTCTGCTCGCCGCCCAGCCGGCCCCCAGCCGGCCTCGTCTGCTGGTCCTTGGCGGCGGCCGGACCAACTTTACGGCGCGTGACCTGAATACGCACACGCGGCTCGACACTCTGTTGGCGCGCGCGCTGCGCGGCGGTCACCACTGGCACGAGGTCTCGCGGCCGCTCCTGTCGCTCCAGCAGGACGACATGAAACAGCCCCTGTACGGGTTCTTTGTCGCCGCGGCACTGGTCGACCACGTGATTCGTGATTGCCACAACTATCGATCGCGCCATCGCGACTGGCTGCGGACAGGGCACTTGTCGTCCATGGTCCGGGTTATTCAACTAGGCGCCCTTGGTCTGATCGGAAGATCGGATTTCCACCCACCGCTGATGTCGATTGACGCTGAAGGGCTCGGACAGCTTGAAGCGCCAACGCGAATTCTCATTGCCAGTTCTCTTGCACACGCCGACGGCTGGCTGGATCCTTACGCAGGCAGAGGCAACGGCGGTGTGCGCATCACCGCCGTCAGCGCGGCAGCGCGCGGATTCTGGCGCAATCTTCCAAGCCTGCTGCGCGGTCGCTTCGATCCCTGCATGCAGCCCTCGGCTGGCTATCTGAGCGGCCGCACGTCCAGCGCCAGGCTGCGCGGCTTGAGTTCGGTGTGCATTGATGGCCAGGAGTTCAGCCTTGACCCGATGCGGGACACCACGCTGCAAGCTGGCACCGAAATCAAATTTTTAGCGCCATGAGCAGCTTGTCCGAGCTGATCCAGCGCGATCTTGAGCAGCCGCCGCCGGCAGACCTGGACGGCCTGATGGCGGCATTGCGCCAGCGCTACGGGGCCAGCCTACGCGCGATTGTGGTCTATGGTTCCTGCCGTCGCGACGTCAATGTGCATGAAGGCCTGGTCGATCTGCTCGTTCTGGTCGATCGGTATCGCAATATTCATCCCTGGCCGGTGGCAATAGCCAACAAGTTGCTGCCGCCCAATGTGTATTTCCTTCAGACTCGGGAAGAGTCCCCGGTGCGATGCAAGTACGCCGTGATCACCCTCAATCAGTTCGCCCGGCGCTGCCATAGCCGCAGCGATCACTACTTCTGGGCCCGCTTCACCCAACCCTGTCGGCTACTCTGGGCGGCCGAGCCATCCACACTAGCCGGTGAGCTGGCCGAAAGCCGTGCGCGGGCCGCGCGTTCATTCTGCCGCCGCGTCGCGCCACTGTGCACAGACCCGACCGATGCGGCCGGTTTCTGGGAACAGGCCCTCGCGATGACCTACCGCTGTGAACTGCGACCCGAGCCCCCCGGCAATGCGCGCCGCCTAATCGGCGCCGATCCCGAATACTGGCAGTCCCTGACCCGCGCACTGGCCGAGCAACCCGACAGCCACCTGGTGGCAGAAGGCCGAGGCTGGCGCGGGCAGGCAAACGGCTGGCAACGCTGGTTGACCGCTGCCAGCTGGCGCCTGCGCCAGATCAGCGGAAAGTCTTTGAATCTGCTGCGTCTGTTCAAGGCGGCCGGCACGTTCAGTAACGGCATCGACTACGTCACCTGGAAAGTTGAACGTCACAGCGGCGTTCGGTTGGAGCCAACCGAGCGCATGCGCCGACACCCGCGCCTGGCAGCCTGGGGACTGGCGTGGAAGCTTTGGCGTCAGGGTGGATTCCGATGACTGAAAACCCCAAGGCGCGTCAGGGCGCGCTGGCCATGCTGGCCAATTTTGCCCGCGCTTATCCCGGGCGCACAGCACTGGCGCTGCTTGCCCTGGTCGTGGCCGGCGTGCTTGACGGGCTGGGACTTTCGCTGCTGCTGTCAATGCTCAATCTGGCCACCGGGGTGGAGGACGACCCGTCGCTGCCGGAGCAAATTGCGCTGGACGTGGTCGACCGGCTCGGCCTGGAACCCACCCTCACAACCCTGCTCGGTCTGGGTGTTGCCATGATTGCGGTCAAGGCTTGCATCGTGCTGCTGGCCAATCGCCAGGTCGGCTACACCGTCGCCCACGTTGCCACCGATTTGCGCCTGAACCTGGTGCGCGCGGTGATGGGAAGCCGCTGGCGCTATTACCTGTCGCAGCCGGTCGGCAAACTGTCCAACGCCATGGCCACCGAAGCGCACCGGGCCTCTGAGGGCTTTTACCACGGCGCGGTCATGGCCACCCAGGCGATCAGCGCCATTATCTATGCGGGTCTCGCCCTCCTGATTTCCTGGCAGGCCAGCCTGATCGCCCTGCTCTTCGGCGGTTTTCTGCTCGGGCTGCTCCACTTCCTGATTCGAATGGCGGGCGGAGCCGGACGGCGCCAGACCGGCCTGCTCAAGTCCCTGCTGTCAGCCATGACCGACCAATTGGGCGCGGTCAAGCCATTGAAAGCCATGGGGCGCGAGGATCACGTTGATGACATGCTGTCCAACCAGACCCGGCAGCTCAAAAAAGCACTGAAGAATCAGGTGTTTGCCAAAGCGGCCCTGATTGCACTGCAAGAACCGATGCTCGCCATCCTGGTCGGCGTCGGCTTCTTCTTTTTTCTGGTCCAGATGAACATGCCGATGGCTACGGTCATGATCATGATTTTCCTGATCGCGCGCGCCGTCAACCACCTGGCCAAAGGACAGCGCGCCCTGCAGCACATGGCGCTGAGTGAAAGCGCATATTGGTCCCTGACCGCCACCATTGACGAAGCCCGCGCGCAAACCGAGCCGGCACGCGGCTTCCGCAAGCCGTCGCTGGACCATCAGATCCGGTTTCGGTCGGTCAGTTTTCGCTACGAATCACGCCAGGTTCTTAAAGAACTGGACCTGAGCCTGCCGGCAGGCCGTTTAAGCGTGGTCGCCGGTCCGTCAGGCTCGGGCAAGACCACCTTGATTGACCTCGTCGCCGCCCTGCTGCATCCCGACAGCGGGCGCATCGAAATCGACGGCGTGGACCTGACCGAAATCGACCACCGGCGCTGGCGCCGGATGATTGGCTACGTGCCGCAGGATCCGCTGCTGATCAACGACAGCGTGCTGCGAAACCTCACCCTGGGCGACCCTGACCTGGACGCGGAGGACGCTGAACGGGCGCTGCGCATGGCGGATGCCTGGGAGTTCATCAAGGCGCTGCCGCAGGGCCTCGAGACCAGCCTGGGCGAGCGTGGCGGCCGGTTATCCGGCGGCCAGCGCCAGCGCCTGGCAATTGCCCGAGCCCTGATTCATCAGCCGGCCCTATTGATTCTTGACGAAGCGACGAGCAACCTCGATGCCGAGGCCGAAGCGGCCGTCATCGCCACCGTCAGCCAGCTGAAGGGCAAACTGACCATGCTCGCCGTCAGCCACGACGAGGCGCTGGTCGAGGCGGCCGATGTCGTGATCCGTCTGCGCGACGGGCTGATCGAGCAGGCATGCTGATGCGCCGCGCCCTGCGCAGAACGGGATTCCACCTGCTGCGCTGGCTGGCCTGCGCACTCGCGTTGGCCGGCCCGGCCATGCTGCGGCGTGGCGGCACGGCCTTCGGCACTCTGCACTATCTGCTTGGAGGCAGCAAGAGACGCCGCCTGTTGCGCCAAATGGCGCGGGTCCTGGCCGAAACGTCAGATCCGGAATGGCTGCGGGCGAAGCTGCTTACCGCCTATCAGGTCAACGACCGCGCTATTTTGGAGATCCTGGCCGCCTACAGCGGTGCGCTGCAACCCGAGCAGGTCGCTGCGCTGTGCCAGCTGGAACAAACCGAGACACTGGACCAGGCGCTGTCCGACGGCAAGGGTGTGGTCCTGCTCGGCATGCATATGGGCAACGGCGTCGCCATGGCGATCGCGCTGGCCGCCCGGGGCTACCCGGTCAGCGTGGTCTACCGTGAATCAAACAAGATCACACCGGCCTTCTTCCGCGACGGCCTCCGGCGCCAGGGCATCGACGCCGTCGGCGCGACGCCACCGGCAGCCGGGTTTCGTGGCATGGTCAAAGCCTTGCGCAACAACCGCATTCTGTTCATTCTGATGGACCAGGCCAGCAAGCGTGGCGGCGTACCGGTTCGGTTTCTGGGCAAGGATCAGGACATGCCGCCAGGTCCGGCCGAGCTGGCCCGACGCACCGGCGCACCCGTCATACCTGCCTTGCTTGACCAGGTCGACGAACAGTGGCACTTCCGCTTTGCCGCGCCCATGACTTTGCAGCGAGACCGGGCACTGACCGAGGAGGTTAAAATACTGGCCGATGTGATGGAGACACACATTCTTCGACATCCGCAGTGGTGGACCTGGCACCAGCGACGCTGGCAACGCCACCCTTTTGCCCCGACGCCGACCGATGCGCCGGGAACCTGAACAACGGGCCAGAGAGGACACGCCATGCCGTTGCTGATTCAGCGTATCGCCCGGGGGTTG
>SKIE01000295.1 GCA_007116585.1 Wenzhouxiangella sp.
CCAAGATGCCGACCGTGGCCGCGGCCGCCTATCGGCATTACATGGGCTGGCCCAGCGCCTATCCGCGCAATTCGCTCAACTACCCCGAGAACTTTCTCCACATGATGTTCTCGGTGCCGGCTGAAGCCTATGAAGTCAATCCGGTGGCGGCCAAGGCACTGGATCTGCTGTTCATTCTGCACGCCGACCACGAGCAGAACGCGTCGACCTCGACCGTTCGCCTGGTCGGATCGACCGGGGCCAACCCTTATGCCTGTGTCGCCGCTGGTCTCGGCGCGCTATGGGGCCCGGCCCACGGCGGCGCCAACGAGGCCGTGCTCAACATGCTCAACGAGATTGGCGATGTCAGCCGGGTGGGCGAGTTCATCAAGAAAGCCAAGGACAAGAACGACCCGTTCCGGCTGATGGGCTTCGGACACCGGGTCTACAAGAATTTCGACCCGCGTGCGCGCATCATCCGCAAGGCCTGCCACGAGGTTCTGGAAGACCTGGGACAGACAGATCCACTGCTGGATCTGGCCATGGAGCTGGAGAAAATCGCGCTGGAAGACGACTACTTCGTACAGCGAAAGCTATACCCCAACGTCGACTTCTACTCCGGAATCATTTACAAGGCGCTTGGCATTCCGACGAGCATGTTCACTCCCATGTTCGCCATCGGCCGGACGGTCGGCTGGGTCGCCCAATGGCTGGAGCAGGCGGCAACGCCGCACCGGATCGGTCGCCCGCGCCAGATTTACACAGGCCACGGCGCGCGCGATTACGTTGCGATGAAAGACCGCGGCTGAGCGGTCTTTCTGGCCAAAGCGCCACGGCTTTTCACATATTCAGCATCCGGCCGCCGTCCACGGCCAGAATCTGACCGGTCACGTACGGCGCATCCAGGGCCAGAAAAGTGACCGCCCCGGCGATATCGGCCGGAGTGCCCTGACGCTGTAACGGCACGCGTTCCAGAATGGCCTGCTGGGCCTCCTGCCCGCCATCCGCCTCTCCTTCAGGCCACAGAATCGAGCCGGGCGCCACGCCGTTGACCCGGACCGATGGCGCCAGATCCTTGGCCAGGGCGCGCGTCTGCATAACGAGCGCGGCCTTGGCCATGGAGTAGATGCTGTTGTCCTTGAGCGGCACCAGGCCGTGGATGTCCACCAGGTTGACGATCGCCCCGGCCTGGCGCGCCAGATCCGGCGCGCAGGCCCGGCTCAGAAAATACGGCCCGCGTGCGTTGCTGGCAAACAAGTCGTCCCAGTGCGACTGATCGGCCTCATCGACCGGGGTGGGGAAGAACGCCGAGGCGTTGTTGATCAGCACGTCCACCCGCCCGAAAGCCTCAAGCGCGCCGCCATGAATCAGCCCGGCGGCCTCGGGATCAGCCAGATCAGCGCGCACCAGCGCGGCTGAACCGGCGCGGATATCGTTCAGCGCCTCGACCAGCGCCTGCGCTGGCTGCTCGGACCCGCGATAGTGCAGACAGATGCTCAGGCCGCGGGCGTGAAGGTGCCGCGCGATCTCCGCACCAATACGGCGGGCACCGCCGGTGATGATAGCGCAAGGTGCGCTGCCGGATGCTTGATTCATGACTTGCAAGCTTTGGGTAAAGCGCTATTGAATCAGGCTGCGCGTCAATCAGCAATGAGCACGCGGGCTTGAGCGCGGCCGCTACAATGCCAGGCCATGAATCGTCCGCCTCCAGGCCTGCAGCTGCCGCCTCCCCCACCGGAACTTGCCGGCTTGAGCAAGCAGTTGGGGCAACGGATTGCCGACGAGATCGCGCGCGACGGCCCCATGCCGTTCCAGCGCTACATGCAGATGGCGCTGTATGAACCCGGTCTGGGCTATTACGTCAACGGCCTGCACAAGTTCGGCGCCAGCGGCGATTTCGTGACCGCGCCCGAACAAGGCCCCATCTTCAGCGCCACTCTGGCGCGCCAGGTCGACGACATCGCGCAAACGCTGTCAGCCCCCTACACCATTCTGGAACCCGGCGCCGGCTCTGGCGCCATGGCCTGCGGACTGCTCTCGTCGCTGGAGCATCTGCCACAGCATTACCTGATCCTGGAGCCCAGCGCGGCCCTGCGCGAGGTACAGCGCGAGCGGCTGGCGCAATTGCCGGAGGATGTGCTTGGGCGGGTGGAGTGGATCGAGGCACCGCCTGGGCAACCGTTCAACGGCGTGATCATCGCCAATGAAGTGGCCGATGCGCTGCCCGTTGCCGTTTTCCGGATGGGATCAGCAGGCCTGGCCGAGCGCTGCGTACAAATCCAGGACAATCGACTGGGCTGGGCGGACGAAGCACCACGGGAGCGGCTTTCGCGGGCTGTGACCGCCCTGCAGGCCCGGCTGAACCGACCGTTTGAGGAAGGCTATGTGAGCGAGATCAGCCTTGATCTGGCCGGCTGGCTGGATACTCTGACCGCCCCGCTGGAGCGTGGCGCGGCGCTGATCATCGACTATGGCTATCCGAGCTCGGAGTACTACCTGCCCGAGCGCAGCGCCGGCACGCTGGTCTGCCACTATCGGCATCGCGCTCACTTCGACCCCTTCGTCTGGCCGGGGCTGACCGATCTGTCGGCATTTGTCGATTTCAGCGCCTGTGCTGAAGCCGCGCTGGGCTGCGGTCTGGACATCGCAGGCTTCACCAGTCAGGCCGATTTCCTGCTCGGGCTGGGCGCGCATGAGCTGGTCGAGCAGGCTGGCGACCCGCGCGAGCAACTGCAGCGGGCCGGCGAACTCAAGCAGTTGATCATGCCCGGCGAGATGGGCGAGAAATTCAAGGTGCTGGGCCTGAGCCGCGGCCTGGACCTGGACTGGCGCGGGTTTTCCCTGTCGGACCAGCGCCATCGTTTATCAGCGCTTTAGACTGGCCGCTCTAATCCGGGTCGGTAAGCTGAGATAGTGCGATAGACTGTAACAGCGCGTATTGCCGCGGGGTTCCTGATGGCCACAAGCTACGATTTCATTATTGTTGGCGCCGGTTCGGCAGGCTGCGTGCTGGCCAACCGCCTGAGCGCCGATCCGGCCAACCGCGTGCTGCTGCTGGAAGCCGGACCGCGCGACTGGAACCCCTTCATTCACATGCCGGCCGGGCTGGCCAAGCTGGTCCATTTCAAGTCGCTCAACTGGAACTATCAGACCGAGCCGGAGGCGGAACTCAAGCAGCGTCGACTGTACTGGCCGCGCGGCAAGGTGCTGGGTGGTTCGAGCTCGATCAACGCCATGTGCTTTGTTCGCGGACACCGCAGCGACTACAACGACTGGGCCGAGGCCGGCAACCCCGGCTGGGCCTGGGACGATGTGCTGCCCTATTTTCTGCGCTCGCAGAACCAGGCCCGCGGCGGCTCCGACCTGCACGGCACCGGCGGCCCACTCAGCGTCGAAGATCTGTCCTATTCCAACCCCTTGAGCGAAGTTTTCATCCGGGCTGCTGAACAGGCCGGCTTTGCCCCCAACCGTGATTTCAACGGCCCCGCCCAGCGCGGATTCGGGCTCTACCAGGTGACCCAGCGCGGCGGCCGACGCTGCTCCACCGCGGTCGGCTATCTCAAGCCGGCTCGCCAGCGGCCAAACCTGACCGTACTCACCGGCGCACTGACCCTGAACCTCGAGATGGAAGGCGATCGGGTGACCGGCGTGCGCTATCGGCGCCATGGCGTGACGCGCAGCGTTAGCGCCGAGCGTGAGGTGTTGCTGGCCGGCGGCGCCATCAACTCCCCGCAACTGCTGATGCTGTCGGGCATCGGGCCGGGCGAGGAACTGCGCGGCGCTGGCATCACCGTGCGTCACGAGTTGCCCGGCGTGGGCGCCAACCTGCAGGATCATCTCGACATCTGCACCCTGACCCGCTGCTCGCAGCCCATCACCTACGACCAGCTCAGCGAGATCCGGGTTGGCTTGAAATATTTCCTCTATCACCAGGGCGAGGGCACATCCAATATCGCCGAGGCTGGCGGGTTTCTGGTCAGCGGTCGCGGACGCGACGATCGACCTGACATCCAGATGCACTTCGTCCCGGCCCTGCTCGACGACCACGGGCGCAACCGCCTGCCCGGTGACGGCTACACCGTGCACGCCTGCCCGCTGCGGCCACAAAGCCGGGGCCGTATCGGCCTGCATTCGGCCGACCCTCGCCAGGCACCGGCCATTCATGCCAACTACTTGAGCGAGCCGGAAGACCTCGAGATGATGCTGGAGTGTGTCCGCCTGTCGCGCGAGATACTCAATCGGCCCGCCTTCAAACCCTACCGCGGCAACGAGATCTATCCCGGCGGTGATGTCACTGATCGCGCCGGGTTGATCGAATTCATCCGGACCAAGGCCGAGTCCATCTATCACCCGGTCGGCACCTGCCGTATGGGCAGCGATGATGGCGCCGTGGTCGATCCGGAGCTGAAAGTGCGCGGCCTCGACGGGCTGCGCGTGATCGACGCCTCGGTCATGCCGACGCTTGTGGGCGGCAACACCAATGCCCCGACGGTCATGATCGCGGAAAAAGCGGCCGACCTCATCCTCGGCCTGGCCAGTCATCGGCCGCAGGAGGCCGAGGCGAAAGCCGCCTGAAGGCGTCACCAATGCCGCGTTTTTTTGCCACCGCGCCGCGCGGCCTGGCGGAGTTGCTGGCCGCAGAGTTGGTTACCCTGGATTTGGAACGCGTCGAGCCCAGAAGAGGCGGCGTGGTCTTTGCAGGCCCGCTTGGCGCAGCCTACCGCGCCTGCCTGTGGTCGCGGCTGGCCAACCGGGTGCTGCTGCCCGTTGGCGAATTCTCCGCCGATGACGAACAGGCCCTTTATGCCGGTGTGCGCGGCATCGAATGGGCCGATCACCTGGGTGCCGACAACACGCTTGCGGTGGACTTTACCAGCGTGCGCGGGCGTCTCCACCACAGCCGCTTCGCCGAACAGCGGGTGAAAGACGCGGTAGTTGACCAGATCCGAGAGCGCAGCGGCGCGCGCCCCTCGGTCGATACCAACCGTCCGGATGTGCGCATTCACGTGCACATGGTCGAGGATGGGGTCAGCGTGTCGATCGACCTGGCCGGCGAGAGCCTGCATCGCCGAGGCTATCGCCGCGAGGGCCGGATCGCGCCGCTCAAGGAGAATCTGGCCGCGGCCATGCTGATGCGGGCTGACTGGGCGGAACTGGCCACGCGCGGCGGCGGCTTCGTTGATCCGATGTGCGGCTCGGGCACTCTCCTGATTGAAGCGGCCTGGATGGCAGGAGATACAGCACCTGGTCTCTTGCGCACCCGCTTCGGCTTTCACGGCTGGCGCGGGCACGACGAGGCTAGCTGGAAGATACTGCTCGACGAGGCGCTGGAGCGCCAGGAACGGGGACTTGGCCAACTGCACGCCATCACGGGCTTTGATCATGATGCCGAGGCCGTTGGCGCCACCCGCGATCATCTCCGCCGGGCCGGGCTGGCCGACCGGGTGCCCGTGGAGCAAAGTGACATTGGCAAGGCCCACCCACCGGCCGGTGTCACCAGCGGACTGGTTGCCACCAACCCGCCCTACGGCGAGCGGCTGGGCGAAAACCACGAGCTGGTACCGCTCTACCTGCGCCTGGGCCAGACGCTGAAAAGTCAGTTCGGGGGCTGGCGAGCCATGGTGCTTAACGGTGCCGGCTGCCAGATCGGGCTCAAACCGGACAAAAGCTGGCAGCTTTTCAACGGACCCATCGAATGTCGACTCGAGCGCTTTGAAATCGCCGCAGACGCGGATGCCGGAGACCTGGATCCGGCCACGGACCTGGTCAACCGCCTGCGCAAAAACCAGCGCCAGCTCAAGAAGTGGCTGGCAAAAAACGGTATCCACTGCTACCGCGTCTACGATGCCGACATTCCGGAATACGCGCTGGCGGTCGACATTTACGACACCACCGAGGGGCGCTGGCTGCACGTGCAGGAGTATGCGGCACCAGCCAGCATCGACCCGGGCCGCGCCCAGGCCCGACTGCGTGCGGCCTTGAGCGTGTTGCCGCAGGCACTGGACACTGATCCGGCCCGGATGGTGTTCAAAGTCCGTCAGCGCCAGCGCGGCGAGCGTCAGTATGAGCGCTTCAGCGAGCAGGGGCGATTTCTGGAGGTGCGCGAGGGCCCGTGCCGACTGCTGGTCAACCTGACCGACTATCTCGACACCGGCTTGTTTCTGGACCACCGCCCGGTACGGTGCTGGATCGGCGAGCAGGCGCAGGGCAAGCATTTTCTGAACCTGTTCTGCTACACCGGTGCGGCCACGGTCCATGCCGGTCTGGGTGGCGCGGCCAGCACCACTAGCGTGGACTTGTCCAACACCTATCTCGACTGGCTGCAGCGCAATCTTCACCTGAACCAGCTCAACAGCCCGGTCCACAAAATCATTCAGGCCGACTGCCGGGTCTGGCTGAACCAGTGCCGAGAACGCTACGACCTGATTTTTCTTGACCCGCCGAGCTTCTCCAACTCCAAACGCATGGACTCGGACCTGGATATCCAGCGCGACCACGCCGAGTTGATACGCTCAGCCGCGCGCCTGCTCAACCCCAACGGCCTGCTGATCTTTTCCACCAACCGGCGCGGCTTCAAACTCGATCCATCGCTGGCCGAACAGTTCCGCATTCAAGACCGCAGCAGCTGGTCTGTTCCGAAGGATTTTGAACGCAAGCAGCGAATTCATGCCTGCTGGTTTTTGCAACCAGGTTAGGAAACGGTCATCCAGCAAATACAATGATTCAGTTCATATATCGCACACATATCGAGATGCACTCAAGCCGCAGACAGTGTCGATATCTTCCGCAAATCCTCTCGAATGGCCTGCTCGGCCGTCCATAGATCGACCGCGCGCTGGGCATTGAGCCAGAATTCAGCGCTATTGCCAAACAGCCGCGCCAGCCTTAGCGCCATCTCCGGACTGATCGCTCGTCGCTCGCGTAACAGTTCGTTGACTGACTGACGCGATAC